>CAZIHL010000019.1:0-3503 GCA_964538815.1 uncultured Candidatus Saccharibacteria bacterium | reverse complement strand
TCATTATCGGAAACCACATTTACAAAGAATTATGTGTCGAATCCTGACACTCCCATATATTTATTATATCACATTATTCTTAATATAGTCAAGGGCAGGTTAAGAAGTGTATAAATAAACGTTGTTTGACAAGCAATATAAAATATATTATAATGAATTTATAAGTTTATCTCTTTATTCTAAGTTTCTTTAGAAGAAACCAAACATCATTTATTTATGATCTAAAAGGAAGGTAGGAGATCAGAAGTCCGGCTTAGATTTAGAAATTAAAGGACTGTAAATAAATATGTTTAAAAAATCAAATAATAGAGATGATCGTTCAAGATCGTCTAATCGTGGTTCGCGTGCAAGCGTCCAAGGTGAAAGAAGAAATGATTTTTCTTCTAAAAATAATTTTATAAATATTTCTGATAAAAAAATAGAAATTAAAAATTCTAGAAAAGATGATTTCAAAAGAAAGGAGAATAAAAATGAAGGAAAATCTTTTAAAGGTAGAAGAGAAAATAAAAACAGAGAAGGAAAAAGAGAAAGGAATTTCTCAAGATCTGGTTCACAAGGAAGAAGTAGAAACAGTGGTGGAAGAAGCAGATTTGGTGGAAAGAAAAGATCTGTTTTTAATGACATTACAAAATTTATCAATAAATCAAACCCAAAAGAAATCAAAGAAGTAGAAGAAGTATATATCCCAGAGAATACTTTTGAGAGCTTAAATATTGATGAAAGATTAAAAAAGAACATTTTAGAAAGTGGATATAATACCCCAACCCTTATTCAAGATAAATCTATTAATAGTATTTTGGATGGGCGTGACTTAGTTGGTATTGCAAATACTGGAACTGGAAAAACAGCAGCTTTTCTTCTTCCTCTTATAAATAAAGTTTTAAAAAATAAAAAAGAGATGGTGATTATTTTAGCACCAACAAGAGAGCTGGCAGTACAAATAGATAATGAATTTAAAAAGTTTACTCACGGATTAAAATTGTGGAGTATTTGTGCAGTAGGTGGTATGCCTATTTATAATCAAATAAAAGATTTTAGATACGAGCATAATTTTGTAATTGGAACTCCTGGAAGATTGAAAGATCTTATAAATAGAGGAGTACTTAATATAAAAGAATTTAAAACTATTGTGTTAGATGAGTCTGATAGAATGCTAGACATGGGGTTTGTGGATGATATGAAATTCTTAATGAATGAAATGTCAAAACCACATCAGACATTATTCTTTTCAGCGACAACCAATCCAGGAGTAAATAAAATTATTCAAAACTTTTTAGTAAATCCAGTATTTGTAGAAGTGAAGACAAGAGATACAGCTGCGACTATTGAGCAAGACGTAGTATATTTAAATGGAAAAGAAAAGTTAAATGTTCTCCATGATTTATTACTAGGAGATGATCTTGAAAAAGTTATTATCTTTGGAGAGACTAAAATGGGAGTGGATAGAATAGAAAAGAATTTAAAAATTCTTGGACATAATGCTATTGCTATTCATGGAGATAAAAGACCAAGAGAGAGAAATTTTGCTCTGCGAAGTTTCAAAGAAAATAAAGCAAAAATTCTTATTGCGACAGATGTTGCCGCGAGAGGTCTTGATGTTCCAAATGTTTCGCATGTTATAAATTATGACTTGCCTTCTACTTATGAAGACTATATTCACAGGATTGGAAGAACAGGGAGAGGAGGGAAGTTAGGAAAAGCTTTTACTTTTGTGGAGTAATAAAATAAATTAAAAACGACAGCTTCTCTGTCGTTTTTAATTTAAGACTTAACAATCTATATTATTTTGAATGACTTATATGTTAAAATATTAAAATGAATAAAAGAATAATTTACATATTAATGGCTGTTATAATTTTGTTTGCAGGTTTTTATTTTATTAGAAATGGAAATATAAAAGAACAGGAAAATAATATCTCTTCTAAAATTTCTTTACCATTAGATAGTCACATTGTCACAAAAGAAGATTCTAATAATACAGAAATAAATAAGATTAAAAACCAAATATCTAATCTGCTGACTACTAAATATCCAAATGACAATATTTCATTACGAGGATTTGGAGGTGATTTTGCGGTAATTACTATAAATAGACCTACAGGTGCTGGCAGTATTGATGAACTAATTAATTTAAAAAGTGGAGAAAGTGCTACACTTGGTCAAACAAGTTTTTCTGTAACTGTACCAAGTGGATTTGTTTATATAGATTATAATAAGATAAATTATTACGCTTTAGGTGAAGACAGTCCTGTTATATTGTCTGGCTCCATTTTAAATAATAATGAAACCTATAATTCTGGCGGAGATATGTTGGTGACACCAGAAGAAACACATGATGATTCATCCATTACTGTAAATATATTTAACTCATCTCTTGTGGCAACAGGTGAAGGAACTTCAGATTATAAACTAAAAAAAATAAGGACAGAAACTTTTTATTTTTCAAAATAATTTTTTATGAATTTCAAAATAAAAAACCTTTGTAGGGACACTCTACAAAGGTTTTGTTTTGAATTAAAAAAGATTTACTTCCAAAGTTTCATTGGTGTAACAACAGAAGCACTATATAGTGGGTCACTACCAGATCCAACCCATCCATATGGGTCAACAACATAGTATACACCTCCTACTAATTTCAATACTTCAAAATGTAGATGTGGACCTACAGAATAACCGGGTGCCGCAGTACTACCAGAAAGACCAATAACTGTACCTGCTGATACATATGCTCCAGCAGAATAATATCTGGCACTTAAATGTCCATATTGTGTGATGTAACCATTTCCATGGTCTATACCAAGGTATCCCCAAGCATCACAACCGCCAGGTAAGTTTGTATTAATACATCTAGTACCTCCTATGTTTACTACATAACCACTTGCTGCTGCTTTGACTTGTGTACCTGTAGAAGCTACATAATCGTATCAGGATGTTCATCATAGGACGAATATACATAATTAGAAGAAGTGCAAGTACTTATTCCATAATTACAACCATGACAATTTACCATAGCAGTGCTAAATGGTGAAGTTGGAGTAGGTTTTAGTAAAATAGCTCCACCTATGCAAATAGGTTCTCCAGGTCTTGCTGAACCATTTGCAACTTCACCATTAAATGCGGTAATAATACCGTTACCTCCTCCGGTTGACGTTGATCCATATTGCCAAAAACCATTACTATTTTGTACCATAGAATGATCAAGCACTGTTGTTATTTTTCCTGCGTCATACATACCATAAGAAAGTGGTGAATCCAAAAAACCTTGTCCAAAGCCATTCCAGTTTACTATTACTAATAGTAACAAAGCCAAAAAGAAACTCTTAAATTTTCTCATCTTAATAAATTTTTAAATGAACGAATTATTGTGTCCGAAGTTAAGGATAACACATAAATAAAATAGTATTTTTTATTTATCCACAAAATAATTATATAAATCTCTTTTTCTCTCTTTTAAACTCTTTTAATTTAATAGTCTCTCTTTTATCTGTCTTATTTTTTCTTTT
>CAZIHL010000018.1:0-3809 GCA_964538815.1 uncultured Candidatus Saccharibacteria bacterium | reverse complement strand
TGATGACAGAGATACATTTAAATTTTGAAAGACCAATTGATTTTTTAACTTATCAGTTAAAACAGCAATTTTATGACTTATCTGAAAATGAGTTAAGACTAATAGCTATTTTACATTTGAAAGGTTTAACTAATCAAATAAAAAAAGAAATAGTTGATAAACAGATTTTCAAATCTATGCAAAGTGTAGAAAACCACTTAACAAAACTAAGAAAAAGAAACATTTTAGATAAAAACAAAATCATTTTAAAAAATGAAATTAGCCAATCTAAAGCTACATCAATTAAAATAAATTTAACTTTAAGTGCAAATAAGGAAAATAAGTGATAAAGTACATAAAGAATTTTCAGACTTACAACATATATCTTCAACTGATTTTTTTCAAGTTTGGAAATCTTATGAACAAGAACTCACAAATAATTTATATAATCCTACTTTACCTTATGTTCAATTTTTAGATTTAGGAACTTGTTTTATTAAATTTAAAAGTTTTAAAAAAAACGTATTAGGAATTAAAAAAACATTGAGTTTAATAGATAATGTTAAATTAGAGAATATAGATTACAATAGAATAAAAGACAGAGCAGAAAGATTAAGAGATTTAATATTAAAAAAACAAGAGTTCTATAAAAAATTTTTAATATACTTGGATGGTTGGGAAACAGATGATATTCCTTTTTACAAAAGAACAATTAACAAGGTTCAAATATATATAGATGAAATAAATAAAACAATAGAAGAATATGATAAAAGAATTATTGCCAGAGATTTGGAAGAACAAATCACAAATAGTTGAAGGAATTAAAAATCTTACTTTCAAACAAGATCATATTGAAGAATTAGCTAAACATAGAAAATCTATTTGTAAATCTTGTATTTGGTTTAATCAAAATCAAAGAAATAAATCCTTTGAGGAAATACCAGAAGTTATTAAAAAAATTAAATCAAAAGAATGGATAGAAGATGTAACTGATACAGATAGTGAAAAATGTATTCATTGTGGTTGTGGACTAGGTAATCAATCCCTTAAATTAAGATGTTTATCTTGTAGTTGCCCTATTGGATCTTGGATAGCAGTAACATCTATAGATGAAGAAAAAGAAATAGAAAAAATAATTGAAAAATGAATAATAAAGAATTAATACTCAAAAGACTTTTGGAAGAAAAACACATCACTATAGATGAATTGTTTATTTTAAATGAAAAAGAAAATTTACTGCCTACAACAGTAATAATAAAAGATTTGAATCCTTATCCTGTCTGGCAACAACCTTATACTTTAAATCCTTTTTATTATACTATAAATACTACTAATATAAAACCTAGTGAATTAGAGAATAACTTACCTTCAGATTATAAAATGGACTAATGAAAGCTAAAGTAATAACACAATTACAAAAATGTCATTTAGCTGAAAAATCATTTGTATATATTACTTATGGATCAGCAGAACATGATATATTTATAACAAAAGTAAATAAAGATTCTATGAATGAAACTATAGAATTTGTAGGAGATAATAATTTTAAAATACCTATAGGAGCAGAATTCTTTATAGGAAAACAACATGATAAAAAACTTAAAATGAAAATTATATGAAAATACAAGAATACACTAGTTTAGAAGAACTGAAAAAAGATTTAATAAAATCAAATAATATTAAAAGAACAGATACTGAATTTAAAATTACAGTTTGTCAAAATATTTATGATAAAATTCAAGAAGCATTACATCAAGAATTTGGACATAATTTAGTAGTAACTTCTGAAGATAAAAATCTTTTTACTCAATTAACAACTTTAAAAAAAGAAAACATTACTTTTAAATACTCTTGCTTTTTTATAGAAGATTATCCATTTACTAAAATTACTTTTAAAATAAACTAAAAGTATATGAAAAGAATTCAAGGAAGTGGTACAAGCCTAATAGATGATTATCCAATAAAAAAACATCCTTTTTTAAATAAAACAGAAAACACTCCTTTATTATATAATACATTTTATTCTCAACCAATAAAAGTGATTAAAATTGATAACATTACAAATAAAGTTTTAAAAATATATAAAAGTATCACAGACGCAGCAAATAATGTTGAAATAGATAGAAAAGGTATTTATAATTGTTTGAATAAAAAACAAAGAACATCAGGTGGGTTTAAATGGGAATATTTAAAATAAAAATTATATGATAAAAGAACATAAATTAAAAAAAGAAACAAAAGAAAAATTAAAATATATTCTCAAACAAGAAAAGTCTGTTTATTTAGAAGATGCAAAAGACGCTCTTAAATCAAATGAAGAATTATCTGGTAAAGAAGCAATTAAAAGATACAATCAATGGAAGAAAAGTTAGAGTTTTTACAAGAAATAGTTGATTTAAAAAATAAAGAAATTGTTATAGAAAAAAGAAACACTACTTGTTTATCTAAACTACATCAAATTGAATATAAACACCACAGTCCTTATGGTGAGATAAATAGATTAGAAACTTATCACATATCATTTGAAGAAGGAAATGAACCTATGTTCTTATTAGATAATTTTTCTTACCATATTTCTAATAATACAGGTTTTCACAATTTAAAAACTAAATTAGTAATTAAAGAAGGATTAATTTTAAAATCATACTTTTTTTATTTAATAACTTATGTTGAAAAATTTAAAAAAACTAAAACTAAACCACCATTTACTCCAGATTTAAGAATGTATGAAACTTTAACTTATGGTTTAGGAAGTGAAATAATATATAATATAGCTGTTCCTGATGAATATGATAAAATTATTACACCATTAACTTTTGGTGAAAATATTAAAATAGATAAAAAATTAACTTCAGAAGAAAAAGATTTATTAGGTATAAAATTAATTTGGCATCCTTTTAAAGAAACACTTTTTGATCCAGAAGAAGAAGAAGAAAAAAAATATAAATATCCAGAAAATGTATTTTAGACCATCTACACATCAATATATTATACAAGGAAAACCTTATAAATCCTTTAGTTCTATTATTAAATTAGTAGAACCTGAAAAAGATTGGGATGATATAGCAGCTAAATACGCTAAAAAACATTCTACTAAAAAAGATCCTTTAACTGTAGAAGAAGTAAAAGCAAAATGGGCAGAAGAAGGAAGAACTTCAAGAGAAAAAGGCACTTTATTTCATGCTTTAAAAGAAGATGAAGATATTAATTGTAAAGATAAACCAGTTTATTTTTCAGAAACTAAAGAGGATATAAAACCTATTAGAGATTTAGAAACTTTAGAAGATGGTGTATATCCAGAGCTAACACTTTATAATAATGAATATCAAGCTTGTGGAACAGCAGATAAAGTAATTATTGAAACTATAGATGGTATTAGGTATGCTAGTATACTAGACTATAAAACTAGTAAAACAATAGATGAAGAGAGTTATTACGATGCTCGTAATCAAAAACATGCTATGTTAGCTAATCCTTTACAATCAGTAATGGATTGTAACTTTATGAAATATTCTCTACAATTATCTATGTATGCTTTCTTCTTAGAAAAATATAATTTTGTACCAAAAGATTTAATACTTATTCATTTAATAGTTGCTGAAACAGATGCTAATAAAGAATCTAAATACAAAATAGAATATGAAGGTAAATCATTTCATGTAGAACATGAAATAGAATATCCAGTAAAATACATGAAAAAAGAAGTCAAAGCCCTTCTTCAATATCACAAATCAAAGTTGAAATGAAAAAAATAATTGATAAACTTATAGTACATATTGCTTATAAACATCCTCATTTATGGTTAGAAATAAATGAAGCTATATTTGATG
>CAZIHL010000017.1:0-5558 GCA_964538815.1 uncultured Candidatus Saccharibacteria bacterium | reverse complement strand
GTGACCTTACGGGGAATCGAACCCCGATTTGATCCGTGAAAGGGATCTGTCCTAACCGTTAGACGATAAGGCCTTTAAAAAATGTCCTACCCCCCTCCATAAAGGGCAGGACACCGAGGCTGAGCCTCTTTTGTTTCCCTATAAATTATAACACAATTTGAAATATTTTCAAAGTTAAAATTCAGGGGCGACGCTTCGCGTCGCCCCTGAATTTCTTATTCTTCATCTACCAAATCTCTCAAAACCTTTTCTGGTATTTCTTTTATCTCTTCTAAATTATTAATATTTTTACTTTCTAAATCAATATCATTTTCAAAAGAAGATTTATTTTTCATATCTTTCTTTACAAAATCTTTATCTTCTTCTTTTTTCATGGCTTTGGCTAATGCGTCTTTTAAAGAAGTATTGTTCGCATTTAATTCTTTTTTAGCCCTTTCTTTCTCTTCTCTCACCTCTCGCAATTCTACATTATGTATATCTCTTTCCTTTCTAAAATCATCTCGACGACTTCTAATATGACCTTTATTTTGATTATTTCTATCATCATTTTCTCTTTGAGGGTTTTGATTAAATTCTTTTTTTGGAAAATCTTTTTTTACTTCATTAAAATTATTATTTTGATTTTCAACAATATGATGTTCTTTTTGAATTGGTGTATACCATTCTTTTATTTCTTCTTCTACTTTTGATTTCTCTTTACCATAATTTTCTCTTGAATAATTTAATATTTCATCTATAAAAGATATTTCCGGCTTTTCAATTGGTGGAAGAGCGCGAGCAGAAAATGGTTTTGAACCAACACTATCAATCATTAATCTTAAATATATTTGAAAAGCTGAAAGATTAACAATGTCGTCAGCAGAAAATACTGGCGCAAATTCTTTTTCAAAAATCTCTGCGTCTGTTGCACCTACTCTAAAAGTAATCATTGTTCCAACATTTCCAAAAATCGCACTCTTTACTTCTTCTGTCATTTGGTCAACATACTGATGTGCCACAGTCAAAGCTAACTGATATTTTCTTGCTTCTGAAAGAATATCCGCAAAGCTATCATTAGCAAAGTTTTGAAATTCGTCTACATAGAAATAAAATGGTGGAAGCTCGTTTAATTTATAAGGGTCTACATCAGCACGACTCATAGCAGCTAAATAAATTTTAGTAATAAGAAGTGAACCAATTAAATTTGCATTCCCTTCTCCCATTTTTCCTTTTGAAAGATTCATAATTAAAATCTTTTTATTATCCATAATTTCACGAATATCAAAACTAGTTTTCTTTTGACCAATGATATTTCTAATTAATGGGTTAGAAGTAAATTGTCCGATTTTATTTTGTATAGCTGGCGCTGCTTCTTGTTGATATTTTTCTCCCGCTTTTGCAAATTCTTCAAGCCAAAAACTTCTAATAGATGGATCTTTTACATTTTCTACCATTCTCTTTCTATATTCTTTATCACTCAAAATTCTATTTATTCCCATCAAAGTCTCGTCATTATTTTCAAGGAGTGTCAGAATAATATTATTTAAAATATATTGCATTCTATCTGAAAATTTATCTTCCCCGAAAACTTTTTTAAAGGCTGCCATTAGTCCATTAGCTACAAGATATCTCTTATTTTCATCTACTTTTTCTAGCACATTTAAGGCTACAGGATATTCTGTATCAAATGGAGCAAAATATACTACATCCTTTTTTCTCTCTTCTGGGACGAAATCTAAAAGCTTTTCAGCTGTTCCACCGTGTGGATCCATAAAAGCTATACCTTCACCATTTTGAATGTCCTGAATGGCCATATTTTCAAGCAAAGTGGATTTACCCATACCGCTTTTACCTATAATATACGTATGCTTTGTCCTGTCTTTTGCTTTTATACCAAATTTGACCATCTTATTGCGATAGTCAATATTTCCTAAAAAAGTTATGCGATTTGGATCATTATTAAATTCTGCCATAAATATCTTTTAATATTTTATCATAGAAAAATATAAGAATTCTCTTTTTCTGACTTTTGCATAACAGGTTAGGAAGAAAAAGAGAATCTTTATTATTTTCAGAATACATTTATCCCAACTTCTCTATATGCTTAACTTTTTCTTTAGTAAATTTCTCTTTATCAAAAGCAAATTTATTTATATAATTTGCAGCTTCCTCTGCTCCAATATGATATGGCATAATTACATAATCCGCTCCATGTATATACAAGCTTTTAGCTTCATGTTCTCTATGGGCTACAGTTATTATTATTTTATTTTCTTCAGATCCATCTAAAACACTTTTTAAATCAATATTTTTATTTTTATAAAAATTTACAAGATTCATATTAATATCAAAATCTGGTATTGTAGAAATAATCATTTTTGATTTTAAAATATTATTTTCTTCAAGAAATGTTAAATCGCTAGCATCACCAAAAAATGCAAGACCGCCTTCCTTCTCTGCCCTTTCAATTGATTTTGGATTTATATCAATAATCACATAATTATATTTTCGTTCTTTTGCTAAATCTAAAAACTTTTTTCCAACTCTGTCATATCCAAAAATTACAAGATCAAAAATATTATTATCTTCTTCTATTATCTTTTTATTATTTTTTCTAATTTCTAAAAAGTGTAAAAGTGGTTTTAAGAATTTATAAATCTGTTCTGAATACAAAATCAAATATGATGAAAAACAAATTGAAATAAGCATTACAATAAGTACTATTGAAAATGACTTTCCATCAATATATCCATAACCTCTAGCAATAGATAAAATAACAAGTGAAAATTCTGAAACCTGCCCCATAGTAAGAGAAGTATAAAAACTTGTACGAGTTCTATGCCCTAGTAGATTCATAATTATAAAAAGAATGAGAGGATTTGCTAAAATCACAAAAATAGAAAGTATAGAAATTAGCCAACCGGTACCTGCTAAATTTAGAAATTCTGCTTCAAACCCTAGAATTATAAAAAATATAATTATAAAAAAGTCACGAATAGGTCTAAACCTTGAAGCGATTTCTTTAGCAAAAGTAGAAGTAGATAAAATTATACCCGCAAACAATGCTCCTATTTCTAAAGAAAATCCTAAGGCGTGAAATAAATAAGCATATAAAAATGAAAATGCTGCCGAGAAAAGTAAAAGTAATTCTTGGCTTTTTGCAAAAAGTTTTGAGATTTTTGGTAATATATATTTACTTAAAATAAAATAAATTGCAAATAAAACTAAAATCTTTAATGAAAAAGATTCAATAATTACAGAAGTTTTAACAGTACCTAAATCTGCTGTATGCATAATAGAAAGAATAAGAAGCAAAATGGTGGCGAAAAAATCTTGTATAAGTAAAACTCCAAGTGACATTTTAGAATATAATTTTTCTATATCTCCTTTATCAGAAATAATTTTCAATACAACTATTGTAGAGGAAAGAGTGAGGCCAGATGCAATTAATATAGAAGGAAGCACTGAAAATCCAAAGACAAAATAAAATATTATAAATCCAAAAAGTGCTGTAAATATTATCTGCGATGTTCCTAGTATCAGACTTTCTTTTGCTTCTTCTTTTATAGTTTTAGGGTTAAGATTTAAACCAACAATAAACAAAAGTGAAACTATGCCTATCTTTGCAAATAAGTCTAATGCTCCCGTATCTGGTACAAGATTTAAAAAATATGGACCTATTAAAATTCCCACAATTACATATCCGAGAACAAGTGGAAGTCTAAATAAATATATAATTAAAGAAATAATACACGCGAAAGCAAGCAAAAATGCTAAATTTGCAAATGGGTCCATAAATTTAATTTATAAATATTTTATCATAAAAAAATAGACATATTTTGAATTTAAATATAAATACTTGACAAAAAAAATACACCTGTGTTATAATAATAAAGATAGTTCTTACTTAAAAAAATAAAAAAAATAAAAATGAAACTAGTGGAAAAAAATATTGATTTAACAGAAATGGAAAAATTTGTTAAATCAATAGATACTAAATTGTGTCTTAGACATAAAAGTTATGGAATTTATACAAAGGTGATTCCAGAATATCTAGAAAAGACTTTTAATTATTTAAGACAAAAAGACCAACACAATGGTCTAATTAAGGGCTATTTGTGGGGTGGGTTTTTATTCTGGCCAACAATAACAAAAGAAGGAGCCCTTGTGATATCTTTTATTGTGCAAAATGCTCCTAATGAAAAGAAGGCTTTTCTAGAAGACAATTATATCTTTGAAATATTAATTTAATTCTAAATATATATATTTCAAGAAACAACCCAAATGGGTTGTTTTTATTTTTAAATTATTTTTATTCCTAATTCTTTTAAATGCTTTTCACTTGTTGGTGCTGGTGTTTGAATAAGCAGATCTTTTCCTTCTCCTGTTTTTGGAAAAGCTATCACCTCACGAATATTTGGTTCGTTTAAAAGTATCATCATTAGTCTATCAAATCCCCAGGCAATCCCTCCGTGTGGAGGAGTTCCACTTTTAAAAGCTCGCAGCATATGTCCAAAATTTTTTTCAATATTTTCTTCAGTGTATCCTAAAATTTCTAAAACTTTTCTTAAATCTTCAGCTTTATGATTTCTAATTGATCCGCCACCTAACTCATAACCATTCATAATAATATCGTATTGCTGAGTTAATATTTCTCCAATATTGTTTTTATTATGAAGATTTTCCATATCTATTTCTTTTGGACGAGAAAATGGATTATGTGTAAAAGTCCATTCACCTTCTGCTTCTGGATCATCACTTTCATTTGTTTTTTGAAAAAAAGGAAAGTCTACTACCCATTCAAAAGCCAATAAATTTGGATCATCTTTATCTTCTCGCAAGTCTGGTCTATCATTGCCATATTTTTCCATTGCTTCTTTATAAGTTAAAACTGGAAATGGAATTTGTTGAATCCTTTTTTCTGGAAAAAGTTCTTTAACCATTTTAATTAAAATTTCTTCATTTACTTTTCTTATTTCTTCTTCAGTTACAAAACTCATCTCAATATCAAGCTGAGTAAATTCTGGCTGTCTATCACCTCTTGTATCTTCATCACGCATACATTTTGCAAATTGAAAATATCTTTCTATACCACCACTCATTAAAAGTTGTTTATATTGTTGTGGTGATTGTGGAAGTGCATAAAAATTACCATTCCACAAACGACTTGGTACAATATAGCTTCTGGCTCCTTCTGGAGTAGGATTGGTAAGAATTGGAGTTTCTACTTCTACAAAATTTCTTTCTAAAAATTCTCTTCGCAAGAAGTTTTGAACTTTACTTCTGAGGCGCAAATTATTTTGAATTCTCTCTCGTCGCATATCAAGATATTTTTTCTCAAGACGAATTTCTTCCTTTATTTCTTTCCCGTCAGTTGATATGTCAAAAGCTGGAGTTTCTGCTTCATTTAATACTTTTATTTTTAAGACTTCAAGCTCAAGCTCACCATTTAAAACTCCTTCTTTTATATTTCTCTCAGGTCTTTTATTAACTTGTGCCTTTACTTCTATCACCCATTCTGGACGAACTTTTTCAGCTATCATTTTAGCTTCCTCGTGATTTGGAAGAACCACTGCTTG
>CAZIHL010000016.1:0-6227 GCA_964538815.1 uncultured Candidatus Saccharibacteria bacterium | reverse complement strand
ATGTGGCTGACTGATATAAGCCCCCGTCAATGTCGGCGATAACTATAATCGTCCTAAGGTAGCGAAGTTCCTTGTCTGGTAAGTTCAGACGTGCACGAATGGTGTAATGACTGGGGAACTGTCTCAGGGAGTAGCTCGGTGAAAATACAGTGGCGGTGAAGATGCCGCCTACCTGCAGATAGACGAAAAGACCCCGTGAGCTTTACTCTAGCTTGGTATTGTGTTTGTTAATTTACTGCGTAGAATAGTGGTCAGACTTTGAAGTATAGATTTCGGTTTATATGGAGTCGTCAGTGAAATAGCCATCTGTATCTTGGCAAACACTAACCTAAACGGAAAAAACGTTTAGAGACAGTATCTGGTGGGGAGTTTTACTGGGGTGGTACCCTCCTAAAAAGTAACGGAGGGGTTTATTAAGGTCAGTTAGGCGCGAATGGAAACCGTGCCGATAGTGTAATGGCATAAACTGGCTTGACTGTAAGACGGGCATGTCGAGCAGATACGAAAGTAGAACATAGTGAACCGACAATTCGCATTAGATGCGGTTGAAGATTAACGGATAGAAGCTACCACGGGGATAACAGGCTAGTTCCACCTAAGCGTCCATAGCGACGGTGGAGTTCGGCACCTCGATGTCGGCTCATCTTATCCTGGGGGTGAAGAAGCTCCCAAGGGTATGGCTGTTCGCCATTTAAAAAGATACGCGAGCTGGGTTCAAACCGTCGTGAGACAGGTTGGTCTCCTATCTACTGCAGGCGTTTGGAATATTGAGAAGATTTGTCTCTAGTACGAGAGGACCGAGATGAACTGACCTCTGGTGTGTGGGCTCTAGCGCTAGCTGGACCGCCCAGTAGCCAAGTCGGGCACGGATAAGTTCTGAAAGCATCTAAGAACGAAGCCAACTTCAAGATAAGTATTCCATGAGGGTCGTAAGAGATGATTACGTTGATAGGATCTAAGTGTACGCACAGTAATGTGTTTAGCTGAGGATTACTAATACCCGATCCTTTCAGGAAATATGTTTATCAATATTTTATTTACTGTTTCAATTTTTTACCTTTTATTTTTCATTTATTATAGGATTCTTCTCAAAAATATTATCGGGAAATAGCTCAGCCGGTTTAGAGCATCAGATTTTATCTGAAGGTCACTGGTTCGAGCCCAGTTTTCCCGATAATATAGTTTGAGTATTCTGTTCTCCTGATTCAGATGAAGGGTAACACACCATCTCATTCCGAACTGGATCGTGAAGACTTCACTCAGCGATGGTAGCTCTTGTAGCAAGAGTAGCTTTTCGGGAGAACAGAGTACTCAAAAGTATTTATATTTTAGGGTACTCTATTCAAAAAGCACTGGATTTATTCAGTGTTTTTTGATATCTAAACAAGCTTGACAATATTCTTTTTTATGTGATATAATAAAAGAAGATGAATGATTGATCTCGTACATTTAAATATTTTCTCACATTAAAAAATAAAAAATAAAAAATGGAAAATAATTTTTTAAACAGAGCAAAAGTTCTGTTATTGTATAAATCTTTTGATGGTAAACATGCTACTATTGTGGTAGACGTGTATGACGTCAATAAGAAAAAAAATTCTATTACAACTTTTTCTGGTTGCGAAATATTACCAGATGGTAAATATCGTAAAGAAATTAAAAAAAGAAATATTGGTATAGATTATTTATATTTCTAACTATTTATATAAAATACAAAGGGCTATAACCCTTTGTTTTTTTGTTATCTTTATGTTATATTTTATAAGTAAACCAAAGAAAGAGGTGAATAATATAAATTCTTAAAATCCTCTGGAGGTCGAACTATTATGCTCTGCATAAGTTTACCTTAAATCTCTCTTTGGTGAGAGATTTTTGTTTATTAAGTAACAAAAAATCAAAATCAATTTTTTCATATTTCCTAGACTCTGATGAGCGTCGGAAATCTTCAAAAATTATTTTGATTTTTATAATATATTATGGCATTAAGTAAAGATAAAAAATCTGAATTAATCAAAAAGTATTCTGATACTTTAGATAAGGCAAAAACTTTTGTATATGTAAAGTTTAAAGGTCTTAATGTAAAAGATACAGAATCTTTGAGAAAACAACTTTTCGCAGAAGGAATTTCTTACAATGTAGTAAAGAAAACACTTTGGGATAGAGCTCTTTCAAACAAAAATATTGCAGGTGATAAACCTGAAATAATGGATGAGATGGCTGTTATCGCAGGTGAAGATTTACTTGCACCAGCAAGAATTGCAAATGATTTTGCAAAAGAACATAAAAATGTATTTTCAATCATTGGTGGTATCTTTGATGGAAACTTTAAAGATCAGGCTTCTATGATGGAGATTGCAACAATCCCTTCAAGAGAAGTTCTTATTTCTCAAATTGCTTTCCTATTCAAGTCACCAATGCAAAGATTAGCTATTGGTATAAATGAAGTAGCGAAAACTAAAAATTAAAATTATTAAATTGAATTTATTTATTATAAAATTATGGAAAAATATAAAGATTTGTTAGACAAAATTGATGGAATGAGCGTATTAGAATTAAACGATCTAGTAAAAGCTATTGAAGAAAGATTTGGTGTATCAGCAGCAGCAGTAGCAGCAGCTCCAGCAGGAGGTGCTGCAGCAGAAGCTGATGAAAAAACATCATTTACAGTTCATCTTGAAAATGCAGGTGAAGGAAAAATTGCTGTTATGAAAGTAGTTAAAGAAGCCCTAGGACTTGGCTTAAAAGAAGCAAAAGACCTAGTAGATGCAGCTCCATCTGACATTAAGAAAGATATGAAGAAAGATGAAGCAGAAGCTCTAAAGAAAGCTTTAGAAGAAGCTGGAGCAACTGTAAAATTAAATTAATTTACAAATTATAAAAGCGGCGCCGAAGGCGCCGCTTTTATTTTTATCATATTTTTCACTTTTTTCAATATTTCAATTTTAAAGTTATTATGATACATTTTATATATATAAAATAAACAAATATGGACCCTTTAATAAAGATTTTTCAAGCAAATAATGGAGATATAAGACTTAGAATATTAAGATTTTTTTTAGTAAACAAGAAAGATTCTTTCAAATTGGATGATGTGGAATTTAATATAAAATGCAGAAGAGATACGATAAAAAAAGATTTATTATTTTTATCAAATAATGGATTTTTAGATAGATATTTAGATAATAAAAATAATAGTGTATATAAATTAAACAATAATTTTAAATATATAAATACTTTAGAGTCTTTAGTTTTTGATTTTAAAAGTTTAGATAAAGATGCTATCTTAAACAGATTTAAAAAGATTGGTAGAATTAAATTATTTTCCTTTACAGGAGTATTTATAGACAATAATGATGTAGAATTAGATATTTTAGTAGTAGGAGATGTATTTAAACCAAAAGAGATAACAAAAGTTTTAGCAGAGATGGATGCTATGTTTGCTTCAAAACTTAGAATATTGATTATGGATATAGAAGAATTTGATTATAGAAAAAAAATGTTTGATAGATTTTTACATTTAGTTTTAGATAGTGATAGAATAACTCTGGTAGATAAAGTCTCAGATAGAATAATTTAAAATAAAATAGATGGGCGATGCCTTCGGCATCGCCCATCTATTTTATGTGGATAAAAATTTCACACATCTCTTTACAATGATATAATTTAATAGTTAAGTAATATTATAAAATTAATTTTAAATTATATAAAAATATGTTAGAGCAATATGTAGATGTTCTTGGGCAAGAATTAATCGATGTTTCGGTAAAAGTGGTTTCTTTTTTACCAAATCTTATTATAGGAATAATTATTTTACTTGTAGGTTGGTTATTTGGACTTATATTAGGTAGAGCAACTATACATGTATTTGAGATATTAAAATTAAATCATATATTTAATAAGCTTGGAGTTATTCATTTATCAAAAAAAACAGGTCATGATTTTTCAATAGGTACTTTTTTTGGGGCTTTGGTGAGATGGACTGTAATAATAGCATTTTCACTTGCAGCAGCAAATGTATTTGGACTCTATTATGTGTCAGCATTTTTAATTAGTATTTTAAATTATTTACCATCAGTATTTATTGCTGGGTTTATCATAATTATAGGTCATATTTTTGGTAATTTAGCAGAAAAAGTAATAGATGGTTCTGTAAGAGCATCAGGTTTGAAAGTTACTTTTGCGGGAGCGCTTGCAAAATATGCGATAATGTTTACTGCTATACTCGCAGCTTTAAATCAATTAGACATTATTACAATCTTTACTAATGCTTTATTTATAGGAGTAATAGCAGCATTAGCGCTTGCATTTGGCCTTGCATTTGGCCTTGGTGGAAAAGATGCTGCAGCTAGAGCTATTGAAAAGATTGAAAAAGATTTTACTAAAAAATAATTCAAAATAATTTAAAATTAATTTCTTTCAAAAATACACTTTTATAGTGTATTTTTGTTTGTTTATTTATATGTTAAAATTATTATATATTTTAATTTATGCAAGACTCTTGGAGAAATAGAAGAAAAAAGGCATTTATCTTTGGTATATCTTTGATTTTATTATCTTTGATTTTTTATAAAATTTATCCATATTTAAATCCAGCTCCAACTTGTTTTGATGGAAAATTAAATGGCGATGAAGCTGGTTTAGACTGTGGTGGATCTTGTGAACTTAGTTGTCATTCAGAAATATATCCTGTAGAAGTAAAATTTTCTAGAGCGATAAAAACAGAAGAAAATCTATATGATGTAGTAGCCATTATTCAAAATAGAAATTCTAATAAAGATATAAGAGATAATAAAATTAATTATACCTTTTCTATTTACGATAAAGCTGGATCTATTATAAAAAAGATAAATGGTATGTCAGATATGCCTGTGGGCCAAACTTTTCCTGTAATAATTCAAAATGTACAGCTTGATTTAGAAAATTCTGGAAACAATATCTCAAAAATAGACACAGATATTTATTTTAATAGTGATGAGTGGATAAAAGTAGATCCAGTTTTTGCTAATAATTTTTTTACGGTAAAATCTACAAACTTTGAAAAAAATAAAAATAATATTTCTCAATTAACCATAGTTTTAAAAAATATAACAAAAGCTAATTTTAGAAATATACCAATAAGAATAACCTTAGAAGATGAGAAAGGTAATTTTATAGCAGTAAATGAGACTATTTTAAAAGAGATTTCTTCACTTTCTGAAGCTACTATTTCTTTTTCTTGGAGAAATGTTTTACCTATATCAGATCCAAAAATAAATGTTTATCCTATAATTTCTCCAGCTTCAGATTTTAAATAATTAAATAAAATAAATGACTTTTTTAGAAAAATTTATCAATAATTTTATAAAATTTATAAAAGAAATAGATTGGAATTTATTTATTCCAATTATTATTCTTATGACTTTTGGTCTTTTAACTATGTCTTCATTTACGTCAGATGATAATGTCTTTTCAAGACAATTAATAATTTTATTAATATCAATATCAGCTTTTTTATTTTTTTCTACTTTAGATTATAGAGCATTAAAAAATTCGTATATTTTACTATCTTTATACGGACTTTTAATATTGGCCTTGGTTTTTATTTTTATAATAGGACATGTGGCAAAAGGTGGGAATAGATGGTTTAATTTAGGATCATTTTTTATAGGACCATCAGAACCAATGAAAATAGTTTTAATTTTAATTTTAGCTAAATTTTTCTCAAAAAGACATATAGCTATTGCAAATATAAAAAATATCATTTTTTCTTTAATTTATTTATTTATACCAGCCGTACTTATAATGCTTCAACCAGATTTGAGTACGGCTATAATTTTAAGTGTTATATGGTTTGGATTGCTTATAGTCTCTGGATTATCAAAAAAACATATATTATGGTTTTTTGGTATAGCTTTGTCTTTAGCAATTATTTTATGGAATTTTTATTTTATGGATTATCAGAAAAAAAGGATTTTAAACTTTTTAAATCCAACTCAAGATTTACAAGGTAGTGGTTGGAATGCTTATCAATCAATAATAGCTTCAGGTAGCGGTGGAATTTTAGGAAAAGGAGTTGGATATGGGACTCAATCAAGACTAGGTTTTCTTCCAGAACATGAGACAGACTTTATATTTGCTTCCTTTTTAGAAGAGTGGGGTATGATTGGAGGAATAATAGTATTTATTTTATTTACTATAATAATATTTAATCTCACTAAAAAAGCAACTTGTGGAAATACAAATTTTGA
>CAZIHL010000015.1:0-6683 GCA_964538815.1 uncultured Candidatus Saccharibacteria bacterium | reverse complement strand
TCACAATTAAAGTTGTATAATATATAAATAGAAGTTATCTTCTATAAATTAAAAATATATAAAAAATAAATTTATGATAAATATATTACTTTGGATTTTATTAGGAGCTATAGCTGGTTGGATAGCAAATGCTATAATGGGATCTAGTGGTAGTACTGTTAGAAATATTATTATTGGTATATTAGGCTCTGTAATTGGTAATTGGATAATGGGATTTTTTAGCCAAGGATCTAGTGGAAGTTTTAATTTATATAACTTAATAGTCTCCATACTTGGCGCTATAGTCTTAATTTGGGTAATAAGACTATTTAGAAAATAGGTTAAACCTTATTCTTATTTTAAATAAGACTATGGTATGAACTATAGTCTTATTTTTATTTCTAATATTAATCTTCTATATAATCTTTATACTTTTTAAGTATTTCGTTAGAAAATCTAGGCAAATAAATTTGCCCTTTTTGATAAGATTCTAAACCATAATTTAAATTTTGCTTCATTGATTCTTCTATGTATCTATCAAAATCTGCTTTTTTATCATTAATCTTTAAATTAGGATTTTGTTTATTAAAAACATCTCTTATTTTTTGTATTTCTTCTTTACTTTTAAAAAGTTTCATATTTTTAAATACATTTTGAGAGTATTTTTTATAATTTACAGCTCCAGCGTATCTTGCTAAAGCTATTTGTAATGGATCTAGATTTGATAATTTTCCTTTTAACTTTGGACCTGACATATATGAAGAGAGCATTCTTCCTACTGCATCTAAATTAAATATAGGATGTAATCTATCATCTTTATGATATATCTTTTTTCTATTGTATTTATTTATTTCTAAAATGTTACGTAATTTTTTTGCATGGCCTTTATTACAAACTAATTCTTTACAATTTTCAAAAGTTTTTAAATTAAATTCAGTAGCTATATATCCTTGCATATGACAAAGTCCAAAACCTCCATCATCTTTTGCGTTTGGAAGTAAGTCTACTCCTGTAGTTTCTTGCATTACCATAGATAATATTAAATTTTTAGGTAAATTATATTTATTCTCTACCGCATTAGCAACATTTTTAAATCTCAATGTTCTTAATAATTTTCCTTCTACACTATCAGCACCATATTTTCCAACATCCCCTATCATTTTTATATTTTCTATTTTTAAATCTTGATATATTTCCTTAAAATCAAAATCTAATTTTGGCTTTATCTTTTTATACTCTAAAAAACCTATTTTCTTTCTTTCTTTCTTATTTTCTATTTTAGTGTTTTCTTTTTCTTTAAATATTTTTTTAGAAGCTATACCTAAAAGACCAGCTCCAGCTGAAAGTATTGCTAACCTTTTTAAAAAATCTCTTCTGTTTAATTCATTATTAGACTTACTTTTGTCTTTTTCAGAATTATTTTTATTAAAATTATTTTTTTCTATACTCATATTTTAAAATGTTTATCTTAATTTCCAATCTCTTTCCTGTCTAACCAATTCTTTATCTGAATTATGAATACTTTTATCTAAAATCATACCAACTACCTTTTCCATTCTAGCTCCTTGTGAACCTTTTACAAAGATAATATCTCCACCTATCTCACTTTCACTTTTACCTTCTTTGAAATCATTTTCTATTTCTTTTTCTATTAAAATCAAAATTTCTCTACCTGCTTCTAAACTATTATTTACAAAATAAATATTTTCCCGATTCATACCATTTAATGCCGCGGAATCTGCTATGATCTTAGCTCTTATACCGCTCACAATGAGAATATCTGCTACACCCACTAAAAGTTTACCGACTTCTTCATGCTCATTTCTTGTAAAATCACCTAACTCAAGCATATCTCCAAGTACAAAAATCTTTTTATTTTTAGTCTTTATACTTTTCATAATAGAAATACCGTTTTTAAGGGCTTTTGGTGAAGAATTGTAAGTATCATCAATAATAGTAGAATTATAAACTCCTGAGAGAGTTCTCATTCTTCCAGATGTTCTTTTCATATTTTCTATGTCTTCCACTGCCTTTACAACATCTATACCTAAAATATCAGCTACTATTATTCCAGGTAATAATGTATAAAATACAGCTTCTCCAACAACTCCATTTAAATCAATATTAATTTCTCTCGTATTTTTTAGTTTTAAAGTAGCATGTGTCCCAACTACTTTATCTATATATTTATTAATATGTTCATAATTAATATTTATATTAGTAGCCAATACATCGGCTTCCACATTTTTAAGAGAGAAAGATTTTAATTTTATATTTTTATTAGCAAACTCTTTTGTCATTTCTACACAATCTTCATCATCTAAATTATAAATAAATGTTCCCCCTTCTTTTAAATTTTCGACTAGATATTTCTTTTCTCTTACAAGATTTTCTCTTTTATTATCAAAAAATTCAATGTGTACTGGTACCGGCGCAAAAGCTGTAATAACAGCGATATCTGGCTTTATATATTTACAGATATTTTTAATATCACCTGGAGTGTCGGCACCAATTTCAAGTACTAAATATTTATATGGAAAATAATCAAAAATTTTAATAAATCCATTTATAATTATTTTTAACCAAAGTAATGGATTTGTCCAACCTGTTTCAAGTCCTAAAACAGTAAGAGGAACTCCGAAATCACTATTCATACTTTTTCTGCTTGCTAATACCAAAGTCTCTCCTTTTTCATTTATAAGGTTTTTACGAATAGCCGCATAAATAAAATCCTTGGTTGAAGTTTTGCCAAGATTTCCTGTAATAGCTATAATTTTTGGATTATTTCTTTTTATTAAGACTTTTGCTTGCCAAGTTATTATTTTGATAATTATTTTTTTGAAAAAATCCTTCATATTATATATTTTAACAGATTTTATTTCCTTAAATATTCGTATTCCACACATTTACATTTTTTAACTTTTTTGCCACTTCCACAAGGGCAAGAATCATTTCTTCCTATTTTCTTTTTGCTGTCTTCAGCATTGTCTTGATTTTGTGTATTGGCGGAAAAAGTTTGATTTTTTAATTGTGAAGTTGCGATTATCTTTTGAGCTTCAATATTTGCAATTACATTATCAATATGAGTAATAAAGTTATAAAATTCTTCTTTTGTCTTGTCTTGCATTGCACGATATGTCAAAAGAGCTTCTTTTTTATATTCTACAAGAGGATCTCTTTGTCCGTAGGCACGTAAATTTACAGATTGACGGATATGATCCATATGCTCAAGATGAGCCATAAAATGCTGATCTATTATTTGTAAATAAATAGTTCTTAATACATCATACACAACATCTTCTCCATATTTAATTTTTCTTTCATCTACGAAGTCTTTTAATTCACTTTTTATTTCATAAAGCTCAGATAAAATATTTTTCAATTCTTCTTTATCTCCTAATAATATTTTTTTTCTTCTCTCGTATATGGTTTGTCTCTGATGATTTAAAACATCATCATATTGAAGAGTGTGCTTTCTTGAATCAAAATGAAATCCTTCTATTTTTTCTTGAGCTCCCTCTAATACTTTTGAAACCATTCCTGACTTTATAGGCATATCTTCTGGGATACCAAATTTATTCATCATATTTTTTACTGGAGATCCTCCGAATACTCTCATTAAATCATCTTCAAGTGATACAAAAAATTGAGTACTACCGTTGTCACCCTGACGACCAGAACGACCGCGAAGCTGATTATCTATTCTTCTTGCTTCATGTCTTTCTGTACCAATTACATAAAGCCCTCCTAATTCATTAATTTCTTCTTTTTCAGCTTCTGTAGGATTTGCACCACCAAGCTTAATATCAACTCCACGCCCAGCCATATTTGTAGCAATTGTTACAGCTCTTTTTTTACCAGCGTTGGCAATTATTTCACCTTCTCTCTCATGATTTTTAGCATTTAAAATAGAATGTGGAATATTTTCGCGAGTTAGATATTTTGAAACTAATTCATTTTTCTCAATTGAAATTGTACCGATAAGTACTGGTTGCCCTTTTTCATAAAGTTCTTTAATTTGTTTGCTAAGCGCTTGAAGCTTTCCTTTTTCTGTTTGGAAAATAAGATCTGACTTATCATCACGCTGGATCTTTCTATGGGTTGGGATTGTTGCAACAGGTAAAGTATAAACTTTGAAAAATTCTTCTTCGGAAGTTTTTGCGGTTCCTGACATTCCAGAAAGCTTTTTATAAAATCTGAAATAATTTTGGAAAGTAATACTTGCTACAGTCTTTGACTCTTTTTGTATTGGAACATTTTCTTTTGCCTCTATTGCTTGGTGAAGTCCATCACTCCATCTTCTTCCTGGTTGCATACGTCCGGTAAATTCATCCACAATCACAACTTCTTTTTGAGTACTTCCATTTTCCTTCTGCATATCTCTCACTACATACTGCTTTTCTCTTAAGAATAAAGCTTTAGCTCTTACCGCACTTTCTAAGTGGTGTACCAATTTTACATTTTCTGCAGCGTAAAAGTTGGTTAAATTAAATTCTTTTTCAGCTTTTTCAATACCACTTTCTTTTAAAGAAATAGCTCTCTGCTTCTCATCTTTTTCATAATCTTCATCTTCTATAAGAGTATCTGCGAATCTTGCAAATCTTTTATATAACGCATCAGATTCTGCTGCCTCAGAAGAAATAATAAGTGGAGTACGAGACTCGTCAATTAAAATAGAGTCAACCTCGTCTACAATGGCAAAATTATGTTCTCTCTGTGATAATTCATTTGGATTATATACAAGATTATCCTTCAAATAATCAAAACCAAATTCATTATTTGTTCCGTATGTAATATCAGCTAGATACGCGTCTCTTCTATTAACTTTCTTTAAATATTCATTTTCAACTTTAAAACTTCCTTCTTCTTTAATGTCTGTATCGATCATTCTCTCTGACTCACCTGGAAGATCAACTATTGCCTCTCTATCAAAAATATATGACACTTGATGGTTAAGTACAGAAACTGTTAAACCAAGTGCATCATATACTCTTCCCATCCATACAGCATCTCTTTTTGATAGATAATCATTTACAGTCACAATATGAACTCCTCTGCCAGAAAGTGCATTTAAATATGCTGGAAGTGTAGCCACAAGAGTCTTTCCTTCTCCAGTTCTCATTTCTGCAATATATCCTCTATGCATCATTATTCCTCCTATTATCTGTACTTTATAATGCATCATACCGAGAGTCCTTCTTGCTGCTTCTCTTGTAAGAGCAAAAGCTAATACAAGGTTATTATCAAGAATTTCTTGTGAGATTTTTTTGTCTTGTTTTTTATATTCTACTTCATCAAGATTTTTAGCTTTCAATAAACCTGTCTCAATTTTTATCTCGTCTTGTATTTTATTTTTTAGATCCAAACTTCTTTGTTTTAATGCATCATCTGAAAGATTTTTTAATTCCTCCTCCCATGCCAAAACTTCGTCTACAATAGGAGACAATTTCTTAATCAACTTTTCATCTTGAGACTTAAATATTTTCTTTAAAAATGCCATATAATCTTGTGTTTTTAGGCTATTAAGCATAGCCTTTTCAATAAATTTATAATAATAGATAAATAATACACTATTTTAACATAAGAAGACTACTTTTGTATATATTAAGGTTAATTTGACTAAATAAATACCTTGTGATAAAATGTTTGACTCGCTCTTTTTATTTTTTAACCCCTTAAAATTTTGTGGAAATGAATGTATTACCTTATGTTATCGCTGGAGTATTTTTAACAATGTTTCTTTATCGTTTTCATTTTATACATCTTATTAGAAGATATAAACGTGATCACGAGACACAAAGAAGAATGCATCCCTAAACATTCACAGACCTTTAAGGTTGCTTGCCAAAAAACCGAAGAATTATTCTTCGGTTTTATTTTTAATATTGAGTTAGCTTTTTAAGTCCAAGCTCTGGAATATTTAATTCAAATGGGGTTTCTACTATAAACTCTAAACATCGGACAGACTCGGATACATCTATAAAATCTTTTGTGCTGTATTTATTCCCAGCTTTTGCAAAAAATTTTGTATTCATTTTGTCTGGATAAAATCCACAAACCGATATTCCGTGTGAAGCAAGTTCTAAAATCATTGAGTCAGTAAAACCTTTCACCGCATATTTACTTGCATGATACGGTGCTCTTTCTGCTTTCCCATAAAGACCGGCTTGTGAAATTATATTTATAATTCTGCCACTCTTTAAACTTTTCATATGAGGTAAAACTTTTTGAGTCATAAGTATTGTGCCAAGCACATTTACTTCCAAAACTTTTTTGATTCTCTCTGGATCATTTTCTGACAATTTTCCTTCTATCCAAATACCTGCATTATTTATCAAAATATCTATTCTTCCATATTTTTTGAGAACATTTTTTACAGCTTTTTCTGCTTCATTATCTTTTGTTATATCTGCAATTACAAAATCAATATCATAATACTTTTTTATCTCTTCACATTTTTCTTTTGATGGAGAAAGGATAATGACCGTATGATTTTCAGAAAGCTTTTTGGCGGTAGCAAATCCAAGACCATCACTACCCCCTGTTATGAGAATTATTTTTTCAGAGACTTTTGACATATAGAAATTATACCATGCAAAAAATTTTGTATATGATATAATTCACTTTATCGGACGATTAGCTCAGTTGGTAGAGCGCTACATTGACGTTGTAGATGTCAGAAGTTCGAATCTTCTATCGTCCAC
>CAZIHL010000014.1:0-10299 GCA_964538815.1 uncultured Candidatus Saccharibacteria bacterium | reverse complement strand
TTTTAAACTCTTTTAATTTAATAGTCTCTCTTTTATCTGTCTTATTTTTTCTTTTAGCGAGACCAATTTCTAATTTTAAAAGTCCATGGCTATCGAAAATTTTAATAGGGAAAATTTGTAAACCTTTTTCTGATTCGGTTGCTAATTTTAATATTTCACTTTTCTTTAGTAAAAGTTTTCTAGTTCTGTCATTTTTAGTTTTTTCTAATTTCTCGCTTGCTTGATAGGGAGAGACGTTCATTCCTACAATAAAAGCTTCCCCTCCACGAATAATAATTTTTGCCCCGTCAATTTGCGCTTTGCTATTTCTAATTGCTTTTACTTCATTTCCAACAAGTTCGAGTCCTGCCTCAAACCTTTCTTTTATTTCATAATTCAAGTGTAATTTTTTATTTTCTACGAGGGACATTTTAGTTTGTTTATTTTTCACATTTTAGCATAAATGTGGTAATATTTTCTAATGATAAAAATAAAAGTCAAAAAGATAAATAATAAGAAAAATAATAGTAAAAAGCCTAAAAATTTATTTGCTTGGCTTTTCAATGCTTTTATTTTTGTACTATTAATTGCATTTACTTTTTCATTAATTTCAAATCTTTTTAAAAGTGGAGAAGCGAGAAAAGAGGTTAAAGTTTCAATGAATGAAATCATTAGAAATATAAATGAAATAGAGGCTTTGAGTAGCACAAATGCTACTACATCAACTTCCACTCTTAAAAATATTTTGGTGGAAGGTAATAAAGTTTATCTTGAAGTTGGAACCGACACTTTATTAGTAGCCGATAAAGAAAGTGGTGAAACACTTTTAAGTGTATTAAAAAATTACGATGTTTCTTCTACCACCCTTAATAATTTAAATATTGAAGTAAAAGAAGAAAGTGGTTTTAATTTTTGGACAGTAATATTACCAATACTTTTACCTGCTATATTTTTAGTAGTTTTAATTTGGTCACTAATGCGTGGAGTAAAAGGAGCAAATATGCAAGCACTTTCTTTTGGACAAACAAGAGCAAAACTTATTGACCCCAAAGACTCTAGTAAAAAAATAACTTTTAAAGATGTGGCTGGAGCGAAAGAAGCTAAAGCTGAACTTGAAGAAGTTGTAGACTTCCTAAAAAATCCAAAAAAGTTTATTGAAATCGGTGCAAAGACTCCAAAAGGAGTACTGTTAATGGGTGCGCCAGGAACAGGGAAGACACTACTCGCAAGAGCTGTAGCCGGTGAAGCCAAAGTTCCTTTTTATCATTTATCAGGAAGTGAATTTGTAGAAATGTTTGTAGGAGTTGGAGCGAGTCGTGTGCGTGATTTATTTAAAGAAGCAAAACAAAATTCTCCAGCAATTATTTTTATAGATGAAATTGATGCGGTTGGACGAGCAAGAGGAGTGGGGCTCGGCGGAGGAAATGATGAAAGAGAACAAACATTAAACCAAATACTTGTTGAGATGGACGGATTTGAACCAAATGAGAAATTAATTGTAATGGCTGCCACAAATAGACCAGATGTGCTTGATAGAGCACTCCTTCGCCCAGGAAGATTTGATAGAAGGGTGACAATTGATCTCCCAGACAGAGAAAGCAGGGAAGAAATTTTAATGGTTCATAAAAAAGAAAAACCATTGGCAGAAGATGTAAATTTGAAAGTGGTAGCTGAAAGAACTCCAGGATTTTCTGGAGCGGACCTAGCGTCTGTTATGAATGAAGGAGCAATACTTGCTGCAAGAGAAGGAAGAAATAAAATTGCTCAATATGATCTTATTAGAAGTATTGAAAAAGTTATGCTTGGTCCTGAAAGAAAGACCCATCTTCTTTCTGACAAGGAAAAAGAGAAAACGGCCTATCATGAAGCAGGTCACGCACTTGTTGCTTCACTTTTACCAAACGCTGATCCTGTTCATAAGATATCAATTATCTCAAGAGGTAGTGCAGGAGGATACACATTAAAACTTCCTCTTGATGATAAAAGACTTTTAACTCGTAAAAATTTTATTGATGATATCGCTATGGCTTATGGTGGATACGCTGCAGAAGTTGAAGTGTATGGTGATGTTTCTACCGGCCCATCAGGTGATCTTCAAATGATTTCTGCGCTTGCGCGTGACATGGTGATGAAATATGGTATGAGTGAAGTTGTTGGTCCATTTGCTATTGAAAGTGATGAAAAGAAAATTGTATATGGAAATTTATCAGATTCAAAAAATATAATTGGGGAAGGGCTTGCTGATAAGGTAGATAGTGAAATTAAGAAAATATGTGAAGAAGGGCTTGAGACAGCAAAAAGAATTATAAAAGAAAAAAGAAATGTGCTCGATTACATTACAAAAGAATTGATAGAAAAAGAAAATATTGAAAGAGAAGAATTTGAAAAAATTTTGGTCTTGCATGGAATAGAAGTAAAGAAATAGAAGTGTTTATTTTATAAATAAAAATTATTAATAAAATTCTACAAATTTTTCTGGAAAGTTTTTGTAAAATTAAAACCCGACTAATCGGGTTTTTTTGTTTTTAAAAATATTTTTTTATTGTCTCCCTACACAGTATCCACGACCACTTTCAATCTTTGCGATTTCTTCGATCGTCGTAATACAGCTCGGACAATTGCCGCCCTTTACACAATTTAAACATTCTACTGTTCCAACTGTATAGCAGCATTTCTTTTCTTTTTTTCTCACGTTTATGAGAAGTTTCTCTTTCGGCATGGCATAACTTTTGTGTTAAAAATATTCTTTAATGAACAACAGATTTAGTTTATCACACTAGTTAAAAAAGTAAAGTGTTAAAGTAGCTTCAAAAATGTTAGAATATATTTAATTTAAAAGAAAAACTTTTATGATTATTACTCATTTTAATAAACAACATTTTAAAATCCAGCTTGGAGATTTGACTTTGGCTATTAATCCAGTATCAAAAAATAGCAAAGAAGAGGTAAATAAGTATGGTGCAGATATTGTACTAGAAACTACAAATCATCCAGATTATAATGGGGGAGACATAATGAATTATGGTGATAGGCAACCATTTATAATTTCAGGTCCAGGAGAATATGAAGTAAAAGATATTTTTGTAAAAGGTTTTGGTACATATGTAGATTTACCGATGAATGCAAAGTCAAAAGAAAAATCAAAATTACAAAATACTAGTTATGTGTTTACTGTTGATAATATGAAGATTTGCTTTTTGGGAGCATTAAAAGAAGATCTTTCACCGGAGCAGAGAGAAGTGATTGATGGAATTGATATTTTGTTTTTGCCAGTATCAAGTAGTGAAAACATGTTAAATGCATATGATGCGAATAAGCTTGCTACTAAGCTAGAACCAAGTCTTGTGATACCTATGGATTATGATGATGAGTCTTTAAAAATGTTTTTGAAAGAAGCTGGTAAAGATCCAAAGAGTGTAGAGAAAATAGATAGGTTAACAATAAAGAAAAAAGATTTGGATGGAAAGCAGAATGATATAGTGGTGTTTAAGATTTAAAAAACAAATTAAGGGCGGCACCGAAGGTGCCGCCCTTAATTTGTTTTCCTGTGATATAATTTTTAAAAATCATGTCTAATTTTATCTCTAATTATTTCAATAAACTAAGAGCTTCTGACGAAAAAACTAAACACCGCTCAGCAATGACAATTGCTATAATTGCTTCCGTTGTTGTATTATCTTTTGGTTTTCTATTTTTTAAAGATAGATTATTAAATATTGGTCATAACAAAGAAACTGTAGCAGAAGAGGTAAAAATTGAAAATAAAAATGAAGAAGATGAAATTGAATCACCAATGACTTCTTTTATGAATTTCTTTAAAGAAACAGGAAATCAATTTTCTAGTATGAGGTCCGCAATATCCGGAGTCTTTAATAATTCTACAACTTCTACAAGTAGTGATAAATAGATTTATTAAGTCTGTCCTTGCATTATTTTTTAAATATAGCTATAATATATACATCACTATGAAAAAAATCCCTATATGGATGCGTCCATATCGGGAGTTTTTTCTTTTCATATAATTATCTATTTTTTAGAGAATTTTTTATAAACTTCATTTAAATACAAAATCTTATTAGTTTTGTTTCTAAGTAAAATAGAACACTTTTTTCTATCAGGGGATATTATAGTATCAAAACCATTTCTTTTTATTAAAAACTCAACCAAACATCCAAAATCACCATCATTAGAAATTAAAATAAACTTATCAAAATTTTTAAGATGAAAATCATCAACTGATTTTAATACTAATTCCGCATCACAATTACCTTTGATATTTCCTTCGTGTAATACTGCTTCCTTAAATATTAAATTAAATCCACAATCTTCTAAATATTTATAAAAATCTTTTCTATCTTCTAAAAATCCTATAAATAAAAATATATTTTTAGTATTGTATTTTTGAGTAATCCAGACACGGAACTTTTTATAATCAATTTCAAAATCAAGTTCTTTTGCAGAGCGGTATAGGTTATTTCCATCAATATATATACTAGTTTTCATTATATTTAATTTTAACATTTTTTAATAATATAGTACTTTTTCCCTCCACTTTTCCCCACCCCACCCACTCTCTCCACTTCTCTCTAAAATATCATGTTAAAATAAACTCATATAAATAAAAAAACTATGAAAAACATACTTCTCACAATAGCAGGATTAGCAATAGTATCAACTACCGTATTCACTATAATAAACAAAGATAATACTAATAAAGAAGGAGTAAATACTACAAATACTCAAAATACTGCGGGGGGGGGGGAAGTATTAGGAGTATCTATTTCATCAGTTAATAATATAGATAATCTTAATAATCAAAATAATAATCTAAATACAGAAGGGGTAGAAAATAATACAGATACAAAGAGTTCAGAAAAAATAAATAAAACAAATGAAATAGTAGATAAAAATACTGATAATAAAGATTATTCTCAAGAAATAAATGCTTTACAAAAACAAATAAATACTTTAAATGCAAAGCTTTCAGAAATAGATAAAAAATCATTTACTACAGCAAATAATTTAGATATACCAATAAATACAACAAATACTAATACAAATTGGGCGTCTATATTTACTCCAAATTCTACACAATATCAATTTGTCCCAACACAGAGCACTACAATAGTAAATAATCCTACACCAACTTTAGCTTCATTAGGGTTAAATTTTGCTGATAATAGTGAGGTAGTAAGCACAGTAAATCCTAGTAGTTTTGTGACGGCTTGGGGGGATAGTTTGACATCGGGAGGTGGCTCTACGGTTGGCAATAATTATCCAAATGTTTTATCTAGAATATTGAATATTCTTGTTTATAATAATGGAGTAGGTGGTCAAGGCTCAACTCAAATTGCTGTCCGTCAAGGAGCATACCAACCAACTGTAACAATAGTTGGTGGAGAAATACCAGCAACAGCAGGTGCGACAGTAACTGTTACTTTTCCTATAGGATATGAGCCAGTAACAGCTCAAAGTCCTGCTAACGGTATAAAAGGAACACTTGCTGGAATATATGGTACATTAAAATATAGTTCTGGATCAATTTTATTTTCAAGAGATGTAAACGGATTAATTGTCTCTACAACTTCATCTACTTTTATTATTGACAATGGAAATTTAAGTAATGCTATATCAATCATATGGACAGGTAGAAATAATTTTAATAATCCAACACAAGCAGAAGCAGATATAGCTGCTATGGTTGCAAATCTGAATGGAAATCAAAAGTATTTAATTTTATCAGTAATAAATGCAAATAAAAATTTAGAAAGAAAAGGAGAAGTTAATTATAATACCATTATACAATTAAATAATGATCTTGCGTCAACTTATCCAAATAATTATTTTGATATCCGTACATATTTAATAGAGCGAGGATTACAAGATGCAAATATTATACCAACAGCGCAAGATTTAATAGATATTGATAATGATGTAATACCCAGTTCTTTATCTTACGATGGGCTGCATTTAAATAACTATGGATATAAAGTAGTAGCAGAACAAGTAGCTAAATTCATAAAAGAAAACTTTCAAACAGAAAATATAGTAAATAATATACCGAATGTATTATTAGCAAGTAATCTTTCTTCAATATTCTCTTCACCAATGGCAATAGGTATAGCTAAGCCAAATATTGGAACATTTTCTTCTTTAAAATCAGAATCAAATATATATCTACCATCAACACAAAATTCTACTTCATCAGAAGTGATAGGAGTGATATACTCAGATGGAGCTAGATTTTTACATGACTTTAATTATGGAGATAATGGGACAGTAACAACAATTGGACAAAATCTATTTTTAGGTAAGAATTCAGGTAATTTTAATATGGGAAAAATGGCAGGATACAATTATGAAAGTTCCAACAACACAGCTGTAGGAGAGAATACGTTAAGTTCAAACACTACAGGATATAACAATGTGGCATTTGGAAATGATTCTTTAAAAGAGAATAAAAGTGGTGCTTTGAATGTTGCTGTAGGTGCATCTGCACTTCTTAATAATATAAATGGAGTAAGTAATATTGCTGTAGGTCTGTCTTCTTTAAGAAATTCTACAAGTTCTAGCGCGAATGTAGCTATGGGGACACAATCTTTATTCTCTATGAGAAGTGGTTACGGGAATAATTCCATAGGAATAAACTCTATGCTTAATGTAACAAATGGAGATTATAGTGTTGTAATTGGTGCCGACGCAGGAAAATTTATATCAGGAGGGTCTGTAAACTTAACTTTTTTGTCCACTTCCGTACTTCTAGGTTCTTTAACTAAAACTCTTACAGATGGTGGTTCTAATGAAATAGTAATAGGATACAATGCCACAGGAAACGGCTCCAACTCCGTCACCCTCGGTAACACCTCCATCACTAAAACATTCCTACGAGGTAACATTGGAGTAGGACTAGGAACAACATCACCAACAGCTACATTACATGCATCAGGTACAATAAGATTCTCTAGTTTCGGAGCCGGTACACTCACCACTGACGCAAATGGTAACCTATCAGTATCATCAGACGAAAGACTAAAAGAAAACATAACTCCATACAATAGATCTATACTAGATCTATTAAAAATAAACCCAATCTCATACAAATGGAATGAAACATCCGGACTAGATACTAATAACTTCTATACTGGTTTCTCTGCTCAAAACATACAAAATGCAATACCAGAAGCAGTATCAACATCACCTAATGGATATTTATCTCTTCAAGATAGGCCAATCATAGCAACTATTGTGAATGCTTTGAAAGATCAATTCACAACTCTGACAGGTTCTAGTACTCCAGATATGATAGATAATACAAACGCAACAAACACACTTAATTTAATTATTAATGAAAATAATAATTATAATAAATCTGTCTTAAATATTATTTTAGAAAAAGTTAATAATAAAATTTCTATTATTCATGATTTTGTTGTAGCAAAGATAACTGCGGTTGTTGGATACTTTAATAGAGTAGAAATAGAAAATAAACTTTGTTTCAAAAAATCTGACGGATCAAGATTTTGTACTGATGGTGACACTTTGGAAAATGCTATTAATAAAATTAATACTATTGGTGGAGGTGGTGTGGATGCGGGTGGAAGCGGCGCGACCGGAGGGAGCGGCGCAGAAGAAGAACCTGAATCAATAGGCGGAGGAGAGTCAGCAGATAATCTTGACACAACTGTTGCTAGTTCTACAGATCCAGAAAATACTGATAATTCTTCCTCTACAATACCTTTGGTAAATCCGGATGATCCCGCTCCTGCAAGCTAATTTTTAACTTTCAAATCTATTTTAAAAATGCTATAATTTATATATAAATATAGCGTTTTTTATTTTATCTAATTAAAAATAAATTCAAATTTTGAAAGAAAGGATTTTTTGAATTTTCGCAAAAGCGGGGTTCATTCAAAAAATCCTTTCTGAAAAATTTTTTATCAATCTATAAAATTATGGCAAAAAAGAATACAAAAATTGAAGAATCCTCCAATCTTGAAAACTCTGAAAATATAAAGCACGACAAAATTGTAGACATGGATATAGTGGAAGAGATGAAGAAAAGCTATATCAACTATGCGATGAGTGTGATTACTGATCGTGCTCTTCCAGATGCTAGAGATGGATTAAAACCAGTTCATAGAAGAATTCTATATTCTATGCATCAGAATGGTTTATCAGCTAGTGCAAGATTTAAAAAATCTGCAACAGTAGTGGGAGATGTGCTTGGTTCGTATCACCCTCATGGAGATGCGTCTGTATATGATGCGATGGTGAACTTGGCGCAAGATTTTAAAACTCGTTATCCATTAATCTGGAGACAAGGAAACTTTGGTTCAATTGACGGTGATGGCGCGGCTGCTTATCGTTATACAGAAGCAAAAATGTCTCGTGTAGCAGGAGAAATGCTTCGCGATATTGAAAAAGATACAATAGACATGAAGCCAAACTTTGATGGTACCAAAAAAGAGCCGTCAGTATTACCAACAGCAGTCCCCAATCTTCTTTTAAACGGAACTCTTGGTATTGCTGTAGGAATGGCAACAAATATTCCACCACACAACCTTACAGAATTAATAGATGCAACAACACATCTTATTGATAACAAAGACGCAACCACAGAAGACCTTTGTGAGATTGTGACAGGCCCAGACTTTCCAACAGGTGGAGTTATTTATGGAAAGAGTGATATTGTTCATGCGTATGCAACAGGTCGCGGGGGAATTGTGACTCGAGGTGAAGCGGAAATAGTTGAACTTAAAAACGGAAGTTATCAAATTGTTATTACCTCAATCCCATTTAGGGTTGTAAAATCAGCAATGATAGAAAAGATTGCTGATTTTGTGCGTGAAAAAAAGATTGAAGGGATCAAAGGTCTTCGTGATGAATCTACAAAAGATATTCGTGTGGTTATTGATCTAAAAAGCGGAGTAGAGCCACAAAAAGTTTTAAATTATTTATATAAACATACTCAACTCGAAGATACTTTCCATGTAAACTTAGTGTCACTTGTAGATGGAGTTCCTCAAACTCTTAATCTTAAATCTGCCCTTGAGGAATTTATAAAACACAGAAGAGTGGTTGTCAGAAGAAGAACAGAATTTGAACTTAAAAAAGCGCAAGACAGAGAACATATTTTGCTGGGTCTTAAAAAGGCGCTAGATCATATTGATGAGATTATTAAATTGATTAGAAAATCAAAGTCAGTAGAAGAGGCTCATAATGAACTGATGAAGCAATTTAAATTTTCTCCTGCTCAAGCTCAAGCTATTCTTGATATGAAGCTTCAAAGGCTTGCTGGGCTAGAAAGAAAGAAAATCGAAGACGAATTAAAAGCTGTACAAGACTTGATTGCTGAACTAAAAGAAATTTTAGCAAGCGAAAAGAAGATGTTAAAAATCATCAAAGATGAATTGGCTGAAATTAAAGATAAATATGGCGACGATAGAAGAACAAAGGTTGTAAAACATAAAGCTAAAGAATTTAATCCAGAAGACTTGATTGCTGAAAAAGAAGCGGTGTTAATCTATACAGCTGGTGGATATGTAAAAAGAACTGATCCTGACGAATTTAAAACTCAAAAGAGAGGTGGGGTAGGGGTAGTAGATATGAATACAAAAGAGGAAGATTTTATTACAATTTCTCTTACTACAAGTACACATTCGGATTTACTTTTCTTTACAGATAAAGGTAAAGCCTATCAAATTAAGATGTATGATATCCCAGAAGGAAAACGTGCAACTCGTGGAAAGAGTATTATGAATTATCTTCAAATATCGAGTGATGAAAAAATTACAAGTATTCTTCCTATGCCAAAAGATGTAAAAAATTCTACGGTTTCACTTGCTATGATTACAAGAGACGGAACTATTAAAAAGTCTAGCGCTGAAAGTTTTAAAGATGTTCGAAGAAGTGGACTTATTGCTATTAAGCTTGATAGTAATGATGTATTACTATCGGCGTTATTTGTAGAGCCTGGGGATGATATTATTATGACTTCTGTAGAAGGGCAATCAATACGTTTTGCAGAAAGCGATGTTCGCGAAATGGGTAGAACAGCAGGCGGGGTGCGTGGTATGAAACTAGATAAGAAAGATAATATTGCAGCATGTGATGTGATTAAAAAAAGTGATGCCAAAAAAGCAAAATTACTAGTCGCTACAGAAAACGGATATGGAAAGATGACAAAGCTAGATGAGTATAAAACACAAGGTAGAGGCGGATCAGGAATAAAAACAGTAAGCATTACAGAAAAAACAGGTAAACTCATGGTAGCAAAAGTGATAGTAAATGAAGAGTCTGAGATTTTGGCAGTATCAAAAA
>CAZIHL010000013.1:0-10453 GCA_964538815.1 uncultured Candidatus Saccharibacteria bacterium | reverse complement strand
TTCCATTTATGAGTCATGGAGGGTCTCATATTTTAATGGAATGTATAGCTCTTGGGATGTGTATTGGTATGAGTAGATACGGCACAGCAGCCCATAAATCGCGTTTTAAGCAAGAATTTTTGGGGTTGGAGTAAGTATGGTATAATGTGAATTAATTTTATGTCAAAGGAAATTCTTACACCAGAAGATAGATTAAGCTATAGCGGAAAAAAAATACTTGTAACTGGAGGTGGAGGGTTTATAGGGTCACATTTATGTAAAAGACTATCTCAAGAGAGTAATTTTGTAGTATCTTTAGACAATTATTTTACAGGAACCAAAAATAATCATATAAACGGAGTAAAATATATTGAGGGAAGTACTAAAAATATATTTGAATTAATAGATTTTAGTCCAGATTATATTTTTCATTTAGGAGAATATTCTAGAGTGGAACAAAGCTTGATAGATGATTTTAATTTAATATTTGAATTAAACAAGATCGGTACCGCAAAAGTTTTAGAGTTTGCTTTAAAAAATAATTCAAAATTGATCTATGCTGGGTCATCTACAAAATTTGGAGATGGAGGACTTGGTAGAGATTCTTCTCCATATGCATGGACAAAAGCTACAAATACAGAACTTGTAAAAAATTTTGGAGATTGGTATGGATTGAATTATGCTATAACATATTTCTATAATGTTTATGGAGAGAGAGAAAGATCTGGGAAATATGGTACATTAATAGCTATATATAAAGAAAAATATAAAAAAGGTGAAAAATTAGGAGTAGTATTACCAGGTACTCAGAAAAGGAATTTTACCCATGTAGATGATATTGTAGAAGGCTTATATATTGTAGGGTTAAAGGGTATAGGAGATAATTTCGCTATTGGGAATAAGGATGCTTATAGTGTACTTGATATAGCAAAATTATTTAATACAGAAATCGAATATTTACCTGAAAGAAAAGGTAACAGAAAAGATTCTTTTATAGACACATCTAAAACAGAAGCTTTAGGATGGAGTGCGAAGAGAGATGTCGTCAGTTATATAAAAGATTTTTTAAAAGCTAAAATTAAAAATTAGTGATTTATGCCAGAAAAGATTAAAAGATATACAGATAAATCAAGGGTTTTTATAAAAGGCAAGTTTACCGAAGATGGTGCTGGTTGGTTATTTTTACAGCAACTTATTATTGCTCCGATGTCTCTTTTGACTACAGTTCTGTTGGCTAAAATATTGTCTATTTCAGATTATGGATATTATAAATATATACTCTCGGTCTATAGTGTGTTGGCTGTATTTGGATTAACAGGGTTTTATAGTATAGCCTCTTTGAATATTCAAAGAGGTCAAGATAATTTCTTTTATATTGGTTTTAAGTATAGGAAACTACTTAGATGGATACCTGCTATTTTATCATTATTCATTTCTTCTTATTATTTTATAATGGGGAATAATTTTTTCGGTTTCATATTTTTAATTACAATTTTTTCTCACCTTTTTGTAGATCTGTATGATTTTTATACTGTAGGAACAATTGGGAAAGGAAATTATAAATTAAATGCGAAACTTTCTATTTTAAATTATTTTTTATCTTTTTTTCCACCAATAATAGTGGCTTACTATACTCATAATCTATACTATATTTTCGGTACTATGTTTATATTCCAATTTATATTTAGATTCTTTACTTTTAAATATGTATCTACAAAGTTTTTTATTCAAAGTAAAAATATAGAAACAGAAGAAAAGAAACAAAAAGATTTTAAGAAAGAGGCAATTTCTTTTTCTGCGAATAATATGTTTTCAAATCTTAGTGGTAATTTAAGTGGTGCTATAGTATTCAATAGGCTTGGGGCAGAAAGTAATGCAATTTACTCTTTAGCAATTACTTTTGCAGATTTTGCATATGGTATTATACTAGCCCCAATATCTAAAGTCCTTTTCTCTTTATCTCAGATGACTAAAAATAATACTCTTTTAGCTGATAAGGTTAGATATATTAAAGATATTATGAAGAATTATTTTTTCTTCTCTTTGTTGCTAACAATTATTTGTATGATAGCATTACCTTTTGTGTACACCTTCTTATTTCCTAAATATTTATTTTCATATAAATATGCGGTAATATACTCTATATCAATTGTGGCAGTATCGTTTTATCCTGCATATTATTATTTTCTAGAGAAAAGAAACATAAAGATGTTAAATATTATTCAAATATTTATTCTTGGAATCAATTTAGTTTTAATGTTTTTTGGAGCTATGTATTTTGGTGTATGGGGTGCTATAGTGGTAGCAATTTTTATGAGATTTTTAAATAATTTAATTTATTTCTTTTTTTTGAAAAGAGAGTAAAAATATGATAGATTCTTCAGAAATAACAGTAATAATAAAAGGTTTAGTTATAGGTAAAAAGGAAGATAAGTATGAAGATAGATATACTTATCGCAGTATTGAAAGTGTGAGAAAACACTTGCCAAACTCAAGAATAATTTTATCTACTTGGGCTGGTAGTGATGTGTCAGATTTAAACCCAGACGAGATAATCTTTAATAAAGAGCCTGATAGAATTGAAATATTAAATAAAGAAGGTGAAGTAAGGACTTTGACTGTAAATAATCAAATAATTACTTCCCAAAAAGGTTTAGAGGAGGTTAATACAAAATATTCTTTAATTATAAGGAGTGATATTATATTAACTAGCACAGGTTTTTTAAAATATTTTGAAAAATATAATAAGGGTGAGTGTGAAGGTTTTTTGGATAAAAAGATTGTTGTATTGCCTACTTACAGTCCTAGAAGGCTTTATAGATATCTTTTTGATGTGTCAGATTGGGTATATTTTGGTTTAACTCGGGATCTAAAAAATATATTTTATATTCCACTTATGGATAAGAATACCTTAAAAAAAACAGATGTACAAAAATATCCTTTAGATATAGAAAATTTAAGTGCAGAACAGTATGTGTGGGTTAGCTTTCTACAAAAATATTCGGATATAGTTCTACCATCCTCTCAATATTTTACAGATGATTTGAATAAAAAATCAGAAGAATCTTATGCTAAGAATGTAATAATGATATCTGCAAATAGGTTTGGGATAAGGTGTCTGAAATACCCAAATTCGGCCTATGGTGCGAAACCTTGGAGAAGTGTTGGTTTTTATACCATGTCAGAATATAATAAAATATACAACAAATATAACAAACATAAAATCTTTTATATTAAGAATTATTTTGAAGAAATTATGTATTTTATACAAGTTAAATTACGTTTCTTTATAAAAAAATATAATTATTCGTTATATAAAAGCATAGTAAACACATTCAGGAGGTTTAATGGAAATAAAAATTTGTTTAAATAGTTTATGCTAAATAATAATAGTTTAATAGGACATTCTGGGTGTAAATTAGAATTACAGGAGAATGAAAATGGTTTTGTTGTTATTAAAACTTCAAAAGACATTAATTATAATAGACGCCTAAAGTCTCAATATGAAAAACAGAAAAATTATAAAGGTTTATTTAGGGCGCCGAAAGTCTTTTATTTTAGAGATAGTGAAACACATCTGGCTTCTTTTTGCATGGAATATATAAATGGTTTAAAATTGTCTGAGTATTTAGCCATATCTGATATAGAATCTCTAAAAAATATAGCTGAAAAAATAAAAATATTAATACATAGTGAAAATAAATATGATAGCGGGGCTAAAAATTTAGTTTTATCAAAAATAAAAGACCTTAAGAATATTTTATCTACTAAAGAAAAGACAATTTTAAAATCAATAAAAAAATTAGAGGATTTTGACTGGAGATATTGTATAAATAGTGAATGTCATGGAGATTTGACTTTGGAGAATATTATTTTAAAAGATAAAGAGTTTTATTTGATAGATTTTTTGGATAGTTTTTATGATAGTTGGCTTATTGATATAGCTAAAATATTCCAAGATTTAGAATGTTACTGGTCATATCGAGGTTATGATAAAATAGACGAGAATTTAAAAGCAAGATTACTTATTTTGAAGGAAATAATCATTAATGATATACTTTCTATGAAGGATGGTAAAAATATCTTAATTACAATATATCATTTCTTATTAATAAATCTCCTTAGAATATTACCTTATACTAAAGATGAAAATACAAAACTATATCTATATAAGGAAATAGATAAGATAAATAATATAATAGAAAACCTATGACTACCTTAATAATTCCGTGTGCTGGTAAATCTAGTAGATTTCCAAGCATGAAGCCAAAATGGATGTTAACTCATCCAAATGGTAATTTGATGGTACAAGAGGCTATGGGAGGACTAAATTCATCATCATTTGATCGTATTATAATCACTATAGTTAAAGAGCATTCTGAGAAGTATGAGGCAAAACTCATTTTGGAGCAAATATTTAATATAAAAAAGAATAAAAAGATAGAAATATTAGAATTAGATTATTTTACTGATAGCCAATCACAGACTGTGTATGAGACTCTAATAAAGAAAAAAGTAAGAGGTAATTTTGTAGTAAAAGACTCTGATAATTTTGTAAAAGTAAATAAAATAAATTATCCAGAATTTATAGTAGGTCTTGATATAAATAACTTTTCTAGAGAAATATTTAGATTAAAATCAAAAAGTTTTGTAGTGAAAAATGATCAAAATATAATTACTGATATAATTGAAAAGAAAATTTCTTCAGAAAATATTTGCTTAGGAGTATATGGTTTTAATGATCCCAATAAATTTATAGAAGCTTTTGAAAAGTTGTCAAAACAGAATAATAAAAATGAGATATATTTGAGTCATATAATTTATTACCTAATAGGTACAAATAAATCTATATATAAATATATTGAAGCTCAAGATTTTGAAGATTGGGGGACTTTAGAAGATTGGAGAAATACCCAAGATAGATATTCTACATATTTTTTAGATATAGACGGTGTCATTGTGGAAAATAGGGGAAAATATGGAAAAGAGAATTGGTCTAACTATTTAAATGTAATAGTAGAAAATATGAATTTTATAAAATATTTATATGAGGGGGGGGCACAAATAGTACTTACCACTTCTAGAGGTAAAAAAGATATGGAAGCTATAAAGAACTTATTTAAAAAAGAAGGAATAAAAATACATGGAATAGTGACAAACTGTAACCATTCTCCAAGAATTATAGTAAATGATTTTGCAGCCACAAATCCTTATCCTAGTTGTAAATCTATAAATATACCTAGAAATGGTAATTTGTCTTCTTATTTAAAAAATAAATAATATGAATATTTTAATAACAGGAGCAGCCGGGTTTATAGGTTCTCAATTAGCTTATAAACTTTGGAAAGATCAATGTAATTTAATTCTTTTAGATAATTTCTCTTATGGTAAAGAAGATAATCTAATTTTTTCAGATAAGGATTTTAATAGTGAGATAATAAAAGGGGACATAAGAGATAAAAATCTATTAGAGAAAATAATAAAAGAGAATAAGATTGATACTATACTTCATATTGCTGGAATAGCTCCTCTTCCTGATTGTCAATCAGATCCCATGCAGGCTGTAGAAGTGAATGTTCTAGGTACAGTAAACATATTAGAATTATCTAGAAAATATGGAGTTAAGAAGATTGTTTTTGCTTCTACTACAGCAATATATGAAAATGATACACAATTTCCATCGGTAGAAGATAAATTTGAACTACCTTCTTTAATTTATGCTAATACAAAATACACCGCTGAGAGATTTTGTCAATCTTATTGTGATACGTATGGGATGAGCATAACAGCTTTACGTTTTGCAAATGTTTATGGTCCTCATATTGATTTTTTAAGGAAACAACCTCCATTTGTTGGTTATATGATTAGAGAATTGTTGTTGGAAAATATTCCTACCTTTTATTCTGACGGAAATCAGAGTAGAGACTACATATATATTGATGATCTAATGGAGTTAGTATTGTCATGTATGAATAATAAGAATAAAGGTTTTGAAGTGTTAAATGTGTCTTCAAACAAATCTTATTCCGTAAATGAGATTTTTAGTATAGCCAAAAAGATAATAAACACAAACATTGAAGCAAATTTTATTTCATCTGATAATTTCTGGGATAAATATCCAGAATTATATAAGGGAGAATATACTATAAAAGAAGAAATGTTGACGCATGAAGTAAACAAAAAAACACTATGTGATAATTCTCTTGCAAAACAAAAATATAACTGGGAACCAAAAATTGACCTACACAAAGGACTGGAGATAACAATAAATTATATTAAAGATACAAAAAATATATATGATAACTAATATTTGGTTAAGATTTAAAGATAATATACCGGATAGTATTTCTATATTAATAAAAAAAATATACATTAATATGTTTATTTTGTTTTTTCCATATGGGGTTTTTAAAAAAATTGATTATGAAAATGAAAGTTTTCATATAAAGGTAGATCCTCGTAATGGAACAGTGGACAATATAATATTGTTTGAGGGTGTCTTTGATCGAGATCATTTGACTTTAATAAAACAGAAATTAAAAGAGGGGGAGACTTTTTTAGATATTGGGGCAAATATAGGTCAGTACTCCCTCTTTTCTTCTAAAGTGGTTGGTGAAAATGGAAGAGTCTTTGCATTTGAACCTGTAAAAGATATTTACGATCAATTCAATGAGAGTATCAAGAAAAATAATATTAAAAATATCTTTTTATATAACAAAGCTTGCGGAGAGAAGCAAGATATTTTATATATAAATAAATTCCAAGGTCACGCTGGAGGGTCTAGCTTTATTTCTTCAGAAAATTCTAAAAATGTAAAAAAGGAGGAAGTGGAGATAATAGTTTTAGATGATTTTTTAGGGGATAAAAAAATAGATTTCATAAAGATAGATGTTGAAGGATACGAATATGAAGTCCTTTGTGGACTAAAGAGGATAATATCTAAATATAAACCTAAAATTCTTTTAGAATATTCACCAGATATGTACATAAGAAATATAAAAGAAAATACTCATCTAATATTGGAATATTTATTTAGTAGTCAATACAAAATAAAAGATATATCAAATAATAAAGATGTTTTGAATATAGATTATCCTTATAGAAATAATATAAGTATGTGTTATTTATATTGTGAGTAAAAATTTATATATGAGTATTTTTTTTAAAGATATATCATTTGTGGTACAAGGGGCTATAGCCGGAAAATCTTTTGATAAAACTAAAGATAGACATACTTATTTATGTTTACAGAGTATAAGAAAACACTTTCCAGGTTCTTTTATTGTACTTTCAACTTGGAAGGGAAGTGATTTAAAGGATTTAGATTATGATATGTGTGTTGAAAATGATGATCCAGGAGTAAGTATTTTAGGTGATCTCTCCCAAAATGGATTTAGACAAATAGTTTCAAGTTTGGGAGGATTGAAAAAAGTAAGTACTAAATATGCGGTCAAAGTTAGAAGTGATTTAATATTTAAAAACAATAATATATTAAAATATTTTAAAAAATATAATAAATATTCTTTTGATCCTGAATATAAAATAGTAAAAAAAAGAGTTGTATTGTTGACAACTTGTAATCCAAAAAGAAGGTCAAAGTTTCCATTTAATGCGGCAGATTGGTTATATTTTGGTTTAACTGAAGATATTAGAGATATATTTGATATACCCTTAGTAAAAGGAGATTTTGTAACTAAGGATGAATATGATGGAAACAGAGAAAAAAAATGCATATCCCCATACTCGGCGGAACAATATATCTGGTTTGGATTTTTATCTAAGTATAGAGAGATAAATTTCAAACATTTAATAGATATTGAAAATAATAATATTGCAGAATCTGAAAAATATTTTGCTAATAATACAATACTAATTACTGCAAAACAAGCCGGTATAGATTGGTTAAAGTACCCAGGTGCAGCTTATGCGCAAACACCATGTTTAAGTAATAGTGGGTTATATACTTTTACTGAATATAAAAATATATTGAATAAGTATACCCCAAGCAAAATTTTTATTTTTCCAAACGTATTGGAATCTTTTATATATTACATAGTATATAATCTTAGATTTTTTGTGAGAAATAAAAATAAAAAATTACATGATATTATTGCATATCTGATTAATAGAAAAAATCATATACGAGTACAGAAAAATAGTTTAAATACTAAATAAAAATATTTTTATTTAGTATTGGTTTCTCTCCATAGTTCTATCATTTCTTTATCCATATTATCTTTAGTAAAATCTTTTACAGTATCTTTTATTGTCTCTGGATTGAAAATATTTTTATTTTTATATGACTCAACTAGCATGTCATATATATCTTCTACAGAAAATCCTTTTGCAAGGTAACCGTTTTTTCCATTAATTATAAGTTCGGTTGAACCTGTAGCAGGTGTTGCTAAAAAGGGAGTTCCATATCTAAACGATTCTATAACGGACATACTGTATCCTTCAAATATTGAAGATAGCACAGAAAAATTAGCCCGAGTATATTCATTCGGCATATCATTTGACCAGCCCGCTAAATCTATATAATCTCTAGCATTATTTTGTTCAATTGATAATCTAAGATCATTTTCAAGTGGTCCACGACCAATTATACGTAATTTTGTGTCTGGATATTCTTTATTGAATTTCACAAAAGCTTCTATTAGATTAAATAAATTTTTTTGACTATCATATCTTGAAGGTGAAAGATACAGAATGCCATTTGTATTTTTTGAAACAGTAACAGGAATATCTGAAAAGTCTGCTATTTCTTTTATTTGCTTTACTATTTTGCTAGGATATTTCTTTTGCAAAATATTAGCTGTATTTTTTGAGTGGGTTCTTATGGTGGACGCGAAAGGTAGAGTAAATTTAGATAATAAAAAATAAAATCTATGTCTTTTTTTACTATTTATATAATATTTGGAAAATAGATCGTGATGAATTTGCATTTGTAAAGGCAATCTTAATAATAACTTTAGTAATATACCTATCAAGCCTAAGTCATAGGGATTTACAGTAGATATTATTGTTTTTGTTTCATTGTTTATTGTATCCTTAATCTTTTTAATAATTTTAGGTAAATATAAAAAGAAAGTCACTCGAGGAATCTCTATAAATGTAATATCTTCTGTAGTTTCAATTTTAAACTTTGTTTTTTGAAAGTTTAATAATATAAACTTTTCTACTTTAGAACCTGTATTCCTTAAATTTTTAGTTTGAGTAGAATTATGTTCTAAATAAGTTGGAGCTGCAGCCAAAAATATTATTTGTATTTTTTCTTTATTCATATTTTTATATTATAACTTTTTTAATCCACTTATCCCACCCAAACTTATCTTGTATTTCTATAGCATTCTGAGACAATTCTTTATATTTATCTTCTTCTAATATATTTATCATTTCTGTAGCTAAGGAAGTGGGGGATAGATCCTTAGTAATTAAAGCAAAAGATTTATTATTTTTATAATCTACACATTGCTCTATCAATCCTTGCATAGGCGTGATAATACAAGGCATTGCTTTATTTATAGCTATAGCTACCACTCCAGACTGACTTGCTTCTATGTATGGAAGAACACACACGTCACTTTTGTCCCATATAAGTGGAATTTCTTTTTCATCAATATATTTATTTATAACCTCTATTATATTTTTATCTTGATTAATTTTGTTAATTAATAAAAGTTCCTCATTTTCTATTTTTCCATCTCCAGCAATTATTACTTTATAGTCTCTATTTAACTCTTTCATTTTTTTATCAAATATTTCTATAGCCTGTAAAAATAAATTTAGACCTTTGTATTTTACAATTCTTCCAAAAAATAAAAATGTAGGAACATAATTTAAATACCTTACTACTTCTATTTTCCCAAAATCATAAGTGGGATGCTCTAGGACAATTATATTTTTTTTCTTCCATTTTTTAGAGATAATTTCTTTTACACTCTTTGTAAGAGTTATAATAGTGTTTGCTAAAAATATCTCAATCTGCATTATATAGTATTGCAATTTAGAGTCTCCGGGATGTATATTACCATCATGAGCTACAAAATAAATATTAGATTTCGGAATAAAAATTTTTATTAAAATCATAGAAATAGGGTTCCATACATGAGTCATAAAGAAAAGGAAATTATTATTTCTATTTCTATTTCGCAATAGTATTTTAATAAATCCAAGTATAAATTTTGGTAATCTCCATATAGACTCTATATTAGATATAGGTGTATTAAGTGTATATGTTTCTTCTTTTAAATTTAAAATATCTTCTTTGATTAAGTTGTTTGATGATATTAATAAATTAAAATTTCTTATATGTGTATCTCTTTTAATACTTTTAGAAAAGTCTAATGTCAATTTTGGACCAGCACCACTTCTACCCAAATAAATTAAAAATAAATTTTTGTTATCCATAATAATATTTTATATCCCAGTCTTTCCTATTAAATTTTTGAGAGTTCTCAAAGTCAAAGACACA
>CAZIHL010000012.1:0-14127 GCA_964538815.1 uncultured Candidatus Saccharibacteria bacterium | reverse complement strand
TTAAATTCATTAAATACTGACCTATATAACTCAAGAGTATTTCTTGCTATCCTATCCGTAAGTACAAATTTTGATCCATCGTGTGCAATTCTATTTCTCATCTTGTGAGCACTCCAAGCTAAATCAATAGTATTAAAATTAGCTTGTTTTAATTTGTCAGACATAGTGAGTCCTTGATATCCTCTATCGACTAATAATTCATCTAGTAAATTGTCTGCCTCAAGTATTCCAATTCTCCACAAAGCTTCTTCTTTCCCTTCCATATATCCAATTACTATATTCCACCTATCTTTATACCATCTCTTTCTTTCTTCTATTTGTATTAATCTTCTTTTTTCTTCTTCAGATATTACAGGTTCTTTCTCTATAATATTTACTACACCAGCTGGAGTATTTACTTTCAAAATTTGATTTTCTTTTTTTGGTATAACATTTTTGATTTTATAATCAAATAATAAATCTTCTTTTTTGTTTAATGTTTCTACTTCTTCTTTTGTGAGATCATTTTCATCAATAGGAAGATTGGGTATACCTGCTGGCATACTGTTTTCTATTTTTTCTTCTCTTATTTCTATTTTCTTTTCTTCTCCTGTTTTTATTTCTTCTATTATCCTTAATCTTTCTATTTCAGCTATTCTTTTTTCTTTTTCTATTCTTTTTTCTTCAAATTTCTCGAGTCTTGCTTTTTCTTTAGATTTATATATTGGCTCCATTGTCATAAAAAACCATTTCAGTATTACGTATATAAGGAGCAAAAGAACAAAAAAAGAAAGCACAGAAAGTAAATCTGCAAAAAAAGCTATAAATGGATTTTGAATAGAAAGCTTTAAATGTGCAAACCAAGGATCATTATTTGTCTTCTCTGCAACAAAGCCAACATCATTTGAATTAAATCCATAATTTGATGAATTACTACTTGAAATACTACCAACATCATTATTACCCCAGCCAAAGATATTGTGTTTTATTGTATCCCACCAAGAAACTTTTTCAGTACCACTACTACCACCCAAATAAATCACATCTGCATTTGGATCAACAGGACTTCTGCTAGAAGTAAGCCAACCTCTATCACGAAGACCATCATAAGTATCGAATTTATGATCTTCAAGATATGTTTGCTTATCAATTCTTAAAACCCAAAATAAAATAGCATAGCGAATTGCCAGAAATATATTGTAAACAAAATCAAAAATGTAGTCGAGATTAAAGGAGTACATACCTTTATATATAAAAATTATATCACACAAAGACTTGTATTAATTATTTTGGATTTTATTTTCTAAATCTTTAGCTATTTGAAATAATTTTTTATCTTCAAAATTGTTGGCTACTAAATGTATAGAAGTTGGAAGATTATTTTCATTTACTTCACTTCTTTTTTTTGTTGGAATAGAAATAGCAGGAGCGCCTATAATATTTGCTGATACTGTAAAAATATCTGCCAAATACATTGAAAGTGGATCGCTTTTTTCCCCAAATTTCCATGGGAACATTGCGCTAGTTGGAGTCATAATAGCATCAACTTTTTGAAAAGCTTTTTCAAATTGTATCTTTAAAATTTCTCTTGCGGATACAGCTTTATTGTAATAAGCATCGAAATATCCAGCAGACAAAATATATGTTCCTAACAATATTCTTCTTCTAACTTCATCTCCTAATCCTTCTGTACGAGAATTAGTAAAATTAGAAATAGTATTTTCTCCTACTATAGATAAACCGTATCTTACTCCATCATATCTACCCATATTTGAAGATACTTCCGCAGGACAAATAACATAATATATTGCTAAAGCTTTATCAAGATCAGGAATATCTACTTCTACCACCTCATATCCAAGAGAAATAAAATTTTCTTTTTGTATTTCAAAATCTTTTAATATTTCAGGATCAATACCAGCTTTCATTTTTTCATCATTCAAAATTTTTGGTATGCCAATCTTTTTCTTTAAATTATTTTTATTATCTCCTTCTATAAAATTATTTTGATTTCTAATTTCTTCTCCTATACTTGTTGCGTCATTTTTATCAAAAAAAGAAATAAATTCAAATAATGTCTCAGCATCTTCTACGCAATTTGCAAATGGACCAATCTGATCAAGTGAAGACCCCATCGCAATTAACCCATATCTAGAAACTGATCCATATGTTGGTTTAAATCCAACCAAATTACAAAATGCAGCAGGTAAACGGATAGATCCACCAGTATCACTTCCGAGCGCAAGTGGAGCGTATCCCGCAGACACAGCTGCTGCTGAGCCAGCCGAAGACCCTCCAGGCACTCTACTTTCATCTACTGGGTTTTTAGTTTTTTGAAAAGCAGAATTTTCTCCTGATGAACCCATTGCAAACTCATCCATATTAGCTGAAGCTACTAATATAGCTCCCGCTTCTTTTAATTTTTCTATTATACTTGCATTATATGCCCCAGTATAATTTTCAAGCATTTTTGATGCGGCAGATACTTTTTCTCCTTTAATTAAAATATTATCTTTTACGATTATTGGAATTCCTGTTAATTTTGTAGCTCTGCCTTCATCAATCATCTTTTGTGCATTTTCAATTTGTAAATTTAAAAATTCATCACTATAAATGCGGAGTATTGCTTGTATGTTTCCATCTTTATTTTTGATTTCATTCAAACATTCATCAACGACCTGACGAACAGTCGTTTCTTTTAACATGAGTGAATTGTAAATCTCTGTTGCAGTTTTCATATTATTTTTTGTGTTTATCAAGAACCTGAGAAACTTTTATAAAATTTCCTTCCACTTCTGGTGCATCATTTAGCAATACCTCTGTATAACTATTTGCTTCATTTAAAACATTATCTTCACGAATAGTGTTTTTATTTACAGAATTTTCAAATTGTTTGCCATAATTTTCTCCCCCAGAATTTTCCATATCGCCACTAGCCATTTCAGATACTTGTCCCACATATTCCAAAACTTCTTTCATTTGTTCTAAAAATTTCTCTTTTTCTTCTTCAGTCAATGACAATCTTGAGAGCATTGCTACATTTTCCAAATCTTCTTTTTTAAATTCTATATTAGACATATTGTTTATCTATTTTAACAAAAAAAGTACTATTTTAAAAGCTCATTAAATTCTTCTTCATTTATAATTTTCACTCCTAATTCTCTGGCAGTTTTTTCTTTTGTTGAGATCTTATTGTCTTCATTTTCACCCAGTAAAACATAATCTGTTTTCTTTGAGACGGAAGATGAGACTTTTCCTCCAAAATCCTCGATCATCCTCACAAAATGCTCTCTATGCTCGCTTAATGCTCCAGTTATCACAAAAACCTTACCAGCCAACTCATTAGCCACCTTTTCGAGAACTCTCTTCCTAGAGCTATTTTCTTCGAGATGAACTATTTTTAAAATACTATTTAAAAAGTCTTGATTCTTTTTATTTTGGAAATAATCTATCAAACTCTCTAGACTTTTCTCACCAATTCCCTCTACTCCAAATTCTTCTTTTAATTCTTTTAGATCTTTGTTTTTTTCTTTAGCAAGAGATAAAACTTTTTCTTGCAATTTTTGAAATGTACCAAATTTTTTAACTAAATCTTTTGCTGTTGTTTCTCCTACTTGTCTTATACCAAGAGCATAAATAAATTTATGAAGTGGGATATTTTTTGATTTTTCTATAGAAGAAATTAAATTCTCTGCACTCTTTTCTCCGAATCCTTCTAGCCCTTCAATATCATCTTTTTTTAATTTAAAAATATCTAATACATTTTTAATTAATCCTAAATCATAAAATTCATCAATTATTTTTTCTCCCATTCCTTCAATATTAAAAGCTTTTTTAGCTACAAAATAAGTAAAATATTCTCGGTGTTTCGCAGGACAATTTTGATTTTTACAGAAAAATCCAGAAGACAATTTTATTTTGTTGCCAGTCTTATTTACTTTATTTTCTTCTCGCACAAGTAATGTGCCACACACTGGGCAATGTGTAGGCATTATAAACTTTTTAGAATTTTTAGGTCTCAATTCTTTGATCACAGAAACTATTTCTGGTATCACATCCCCCGCTTTTCTTATAATCACAGTATCATTTACTCGAACATCAAGTCTATCGATCTCGTCCATATTGTGAAGTGTTGCTCTTTTTACATGTGATCCGTATACCAAGACTTCTTCTAGCTTTGCAACAGGTGTCGCAACACCAGTACGACCAATCTGAATAGTAATATCTAAAACTTTTGTAGAGACTTCTTCTGCGGGGAATTTGTAAGCAATGCCCCCACGAGGAGCTTTGGCTGTAAAACCAAGAACATCAAAGATTTCTCTTTCATTTATTTTTATAACTAATCCGTCGATCCCATACTCTTCTGTCTCTCTTTTTCCTTTCCATGACTCATACATTTTTTCTACCTCTTCTAAATTATTACAAAACCTACTGTGTGGATTTACTAAAAAATTATTTTGTTTTAAAAATTCTAATTCTTCTACTTGAGTTTTAAATTTTCCCCCTTCTATATCATAGGCAAATACTTGTAAATTTCTTTTTGCTACGACCTTGGTATCAAGCTGGCGAAGTGTGCCTGCTGCTAGATTTCTAGTGTTCGCATATTTTGGTAAATTGTTTTTTTCTTGTTCACGATTTATCTTATCAAGCTCAGAATGTTTTATCCAGGCTTCACCTATTACTATCAGAGAAACTTTTTGTTTTAATTTTAATGGGACTGAATTTATAGTCTTAATGTTTTCTGTAATATCTTCGCCCACCTCTCCGTCGCCACGTGTTGCACCACGCACAAGCTCACCATTCTCGTAGGTTAAAACTACTTTTAAGCCATCTATTTTCAATTCTGATACATAAGAAAAATTTTTAGTTATCTCATCTTTTATCAAAATCTTTTTATTTCTATCTTCCCAATCTTTTAATTCTGTAAAATCAAAAACATTATCAAAACTCCACTGGCGGAATTCGTGTCTAACCTTATCAAACTTTTCTAAAACTTTTCCGCCAACCCTTTTAGTTGGACTGTTTTCATCAGCAAATTCTAAATTTTCCTCTTCCAATCTTACAAGCTCATGAAAAAGAGTATCGTATACAGTATCTTCAATTTCTGGGTTATCTAATACATGATAGAGATATTGATGTTTTTCTACTAATTTACGAAGCTCTAAAATCCTATCTTTTATAGTTTGATTCATAAAAAGATTATAACAAATTTATACTAAGAAATTAATCAGTAGAATATCTATAAATAGTTCTTACAACCCTGCTTTTATTATCAGAATTACAACTAGAATAACCTGTTGAAATTATAGAAAAGGACTCTGTTGTATCTGAGGTATCACTTTTCTTTTTTGCAAATTCTATTAAAACACATCTATTAAGACTTGTTCCCTTTAAAATTAGTCCAAAAGTTGTAGTGGCGTGATTATTGTCTCCTACTATTGAATAAGATGATACTTCATTATTCAAATTTTGAATAACAGCTTGTTTATTATCTACAATTCCAAAATTTCTAGAATCTGCAGCTACACCTTGAACAAATATTTTATTATAAGTATTATCATCATTTGCACAAGAAACATTATTCAAATCTGACGCTATAGAGATCACAGAGCTGGTAGCAAAAAATACATTATTTGCTGCATTTTGAACAAAATCATCATTTATATTAAAAGTTTTTTTAGAATTTAATATTAAAGATTCGCCTACACTATTATCTCTTAAAACATTATCTAAATAATATGCACATTCTATGCCGCTATCTGCAGCAAAATAAGCTGATCTATTATTATCTATAAGTTGTGAGAAAAATATTTCTTTTGTTATTATTCTAGATATTGATAATGATACTACAAGTAAAACACCTATAAGAATTAATGAAAATGCTAATATATATCCGCTTTCTTGAGTATTCAATATCATCTTTTTTATATATTTTTTACCTTTCATAAATATAATCTATTATTTTTATATATTTATCCCCTACACCAAATAGAGATGACATAACATATCTTACAGTAACTTCCACCTTTAAAGAATTATTTGTATTTTGAGTCAATTTAACTGATCTATTAAATAAATTTGAAGATGGACCTCCACATAAATATCCAATATTAGTATTTAATTCTAAATAACAACTTGCATAATCATCAGTAATGCTAGATAAAACATCATATCTAAAAGAATTTTTATCTAAATATAAATCTTCTTTATTTAGAACGGATTGAAGTCTTTCAATAAATAATTTCCAAGCTATATTTCTATTTGTATACTCTATATCTCCATTATTATTTAATAAATAAGATCTATTTATTGGTAAATTTGCACCATCTTTATTACAATAAGCACTACTAATATCTCCATACATATCATAATTTATTTGTAAATCTGAACAAGCTATAACAATACCATCTCTAAATGCTCTAAATTCTTCTATTATTTCTTCTCCCAAATATGATGCTATTACTCTATTTTTATTTTGCATTATAGAATTAACTGAATTTAATATCAAAGTTAGAGGGCCTAAAACGGCTATTAAAATTATAGATATAGAAACTAAAGCCTCTACAAGAGAGAAAGCTTTTAATTGTTTTTTTATAAATTTTAATTTCATAATTTTAATTATCCAAACTTCTTTGGGTTATAGAAGATTCTAAAAATAATGTGGTAGTTGATACTACTTCTCCTTGAGAATTTTTTGAAATATCTACTATACCAGATATATAAATACCTACCTTTGGTTGTATATAATCTGTACTTTTTATACCAGAAACAGTAAACCAAAACTTTTCTATATTAAAACCACTAGAAGTAAGTGTTAAATCGCTATTATTAATCTTTCTAAAGAAAGAACCTGATTTTCTATATAACACTTGATTTAATGTAGATGATGCTTGATTATAATAATATACTATTTTTAATGTCGTTGTACCTTGAGCAGTAAATGCTATAGCGTTACAAGTCCCACTAGTGTTATTATATAAATCATTGTCATAAAGTATAGAATATTTTGTATTTAAAGGTCTATTAAAGCTACCACTTGTACTATTATTTATACAACCATATTTAGTACCAAATTTCATTTCTCTACTTATTGTATCAATTAACATATTGACATTATCAACAGCTATACGATTACTAGAAATCCTTTTATATGCTTTTTGAGAAGAAAGTAACACTGAAAGACCACCCACAGCAACAACCATAAAAATACCTGTTGCTACCAAAAGCTCCATAAGTGTAAATCCTTTTATTTTTTTTTTATAAAAAAATTTTTTCATAATTAATTTTCACAATTACCATAACCAAACGATATCTGGCCTATATAATATATATCCACCTTTCTTGTTTCTGAGCTATTATAAGCCCCTATTTCAATACAAACATGATTTATAGCATTTCCTGATGGGTATAGATTTGTATAATAAATTAAACCATTATCAGAATAAGAAAAATTTGAATATAATTTTGGTTTTTTAAAATAAATAGCTAATTTTTCTGAAGAGTTTAATTCTTTAATGGCGCAACCGTTTAAACATATTCTTTTTATATAATTACCAATATTAAAAATAAAATCATCCGACGGTTTAAAAGAATTAGATATTAATAATTCAGAAGGATCAAAATCTCCATCTGTTTTATAAAAACTTTCCACCTTTAAAGGATTTTTCATATCAAAAAAAACCCCATAACCGACATTATTTACAGAATCATTATATATGAAGTTAATTGTTCTATTCTGCATATCTCTTATATCGACAGCTACAGATTCAGTATCTATAAGTATTGAATTTCTTATTTTTGTTGTCTTATAATCTGAACTTATAGTTATACCTCCTAATATCGCCAATATTGATAACACGATCATTATTTCAATCAGAGTAAATGCTTTTAAATTAGATTTTTTATTAAAAATATTAAAATCCATATAAATATGATAGCATAATTTTATTTACAAATTTTAATAGTAAAATTAATTAACTATCTGTAATATTCCTAAAATATCAATTTGCAAAAAAGCCACTAAAATAGTTGCTATTAATATAAATGGTGCAAATGGTATTGCAGATTTACGACTATATTTTTTAGGGTAAAATATAATCAAATAAATAGAAATAATAGCTCCTAACCAAATAGATATAAAAAATATTGATACACCAAAAATAAAACCCGATAAATATCCAACAGCGAAATAAATTATTATATCTCCAAAACCAACTCCTTTCTTTTTAGATAAGAAATAGATTAATAAAAATGGTAAAGCGATTAAAAATCCAGAAAATAAATCTAACCAAAATAAATTATTAATTCCTCCATAAAATATTTTATAATTAAAAATTTTATATATTTCAAAACTTACTCCTATAATTATAAGTAAAAGAGAAAAGTTTGTAGGTACCATTTTATGCTTTAAATCATAAAAAATAATTACTGAAATTATAATATATAAGAATCCTGCCAATAATAATACAGACAACCCGCTTATTATATTTTCTTTGGTTAAAGATGAGGAAAAATATTTAGATATATATATATTATAAGTAAATATCATAAATATAGAACCAAATAATTCCGTCCAAAATTTTTCTTTACCAATTTTTACCTTACATTTTTTACATCTACCCCTCAAAAGTAAATAAGACAAAACCGGTATAAGTTCATACCAGTTTAATCTTTTATTACAAGAATCGCAATTACTTCTACCTGTTAAGAAAGATTTAATATATAGTCTATCGACTATTACTCCAGCAAAACTTCCGAGAGCTCCTCCGAATAAGAAAAGTAAAGAGTATAGGATAAAACTATTCATGAATGCTAACCTCTAATGTCGTAAATACAAGATGTTTCATCTGTTGCACAATTATCATCTGTATCAGCTGTTCTTTCTGAACTTGTAAATTTAGCATTAGTACTCTCATCAGTTGTTGTATTAGGAACATTACCTGTAGTAACAATACAAGTACTTGATGCTGCACCTCCTCCACCTGTACCTCTACATTTTGCAGCACCTGTAAGAGCCGGGCTCGCTGTCTCTAAATGTGTATAAAGATGAAATCCTATAACTTTAGAAGAAGAAGCTGTGTCTACATAAGCTGAATAATTATACTTACTTAAATCTGCACTAGATGCTCCTACCGCAAAATTGGTATTTGATGGCAATTTATCTGAAGGTTGATTTGCTTGTAATTCTGACATACTAATTGGATATCTACCATTATGTGAATCTGCATAAAGAAGTAAAGCAGAATAAATATTTTTCATTTCTACAATCTTTTGCGCATCGCGGCCTTTTCTTCTAGCTGTCTGAAATGGTGCATACACTATAGCCCCTAAAATACCAATAATAGCGATCACCACAAGGAGCTCAATAAGGGTGAAACCTCTTACAAATTTATTTTTTTGCATAATTTTATTTATTTATCTTATATATGAATTATATCAAATTAAACTACTTATATTATTTTTTAATAAAAACATTGTGGATAACTATACATTTGTAACCACAGAAAACATAGGTATCAAAATAGATGAAATCAATATTCCAACACCTCCAGCTAGAAATATAATAAGAGCTGGTTCTATAAGCGCTAAAGTTGTATCAATAGCTGTAGATACCTCTCTCTTATAATAACTTGAGAGACTTCTTAGGATATAACCTAGCTTTCCTGTTTCTTCCCCAATTTTTGTCATTTGGACTAATATATTTGGCAACTCTTCTTCTTCATAAAATGCTTGGGATAGTGATTTCCCTGTTTTAACCTTTTTAGAAACCCTTTGCAACATATCTTTGTAAACTACATTATCTACGACATCAGAAGTTATTTCTAAAGATCTCACTATTTGAACTCCAGATGAAAGCATAGTATCCATATTATCAGTTAGTCTTGAGAGAAATATTTTTTTATATAAACCAGAAAAAACTGGGATCTTTAATTTTAAATAATCCACATATTGTTTACCGCTTTCTGTTTTAGATAAATTAAATAAATAATATCCTAAAAATCCCAATACTATCAAAATTAATATTCCGTATTTTTTGCCAATATTACCTATACTCAATACTACTTTTGTAATAAGTGGTAAATCTTGACCTTCTTCTATAAGCATATTTGCTAAATTTGGAATAACAAAAATAATCATAACAATCATAACTACTATAAATGTAGAAGTCACAAATATTGGATAAGCTGTGGCTTTTTTTATTTTTTGAGTTAAATCAAAATTTCTATCTAAATAATCAGCTAGATAATTAAAAGAATCATCTAATTTTCCAGTCTCTTCTCCAGCTTTAATCATATTTGAATAAAATGCTCCAAACAAATTATCATATTTACCCATAGCAGAAGATATAGAAAGACCTGATTGTATATCATCTGCTATAGAATTTAATACTTTTTTTAATTCTGGATTTTCTGTTTCTGTAGCAACAAGTCTAAAACTTCTTAAAGCTGAAATACCTGATTGGAATAATGTAGCTATCTGTCTTGAAAAGACTACTATATCTTTTTCTTTTATTTTTTTTTTGAAAAAATCAAAATGAAAACCAGTAGTGGGAGAAAAAATATTTTTCTCTTCAAATTGTTCCACAGATACTATAATAAGTTGCCTATCTTGCAATATCCCTATAGCATCATCTTCATTAATAGCTTCTATTTTACCTTCCAGTCTACTGCCATCACTTTTAATAGCTTTATATTTAAATAACATACTTTTTTAAATCATCTTTTCAAGATTTTTAGGATTTCTAGAATTTGCTGATGCTACTTCTAAAGAAATTTTACCCGCCCTTACAAGTTCTGCTAAATTTCTATTAAAATCTATCATACCTTGATCTCTACCCGTTTCTATTATTACATCTATCTCATGAACTCTATTGTCACGAATTAAATTTGCTACTGCTGTATTATTTAATAACAATTCATAAGCCGGAATCATTTCTCCATTTACCGCCGGTAATAATCTCTGTGAAAATATACCGAGTAAAGAAGTTGAAAGTTGAAGTCTGACTTGGCCTTGTTGATCTGCTGGAAAACTATCTATAATCCTATTTATAGTTTGCGAAGCAGAGTTGGTATGTAAAGTAGAAAATACTAAATGCCCAGTTTCAGCCGCAGTCACAGCAGCTGAAATTGTATCATTATCTCGCATTTCACCAAGCATTATCACATCCACATCTTGTCTAAACGCTTGACGAAGTGCTGTATGAAAAGATGAAGTGTCCATACCAATTTCTCTTTGGTCAATAATAGATTTATCATTTTCAAAAATATATTCTGAAGGATCTTCAATAGTTATAATATGTTTTCTTTCTGTAGAATTTATTTCATTAACCATAGCGGCCAATGTGGTTGATTTTCCTTGTCTAACAGGTCCTACAACTAAAAATAGACCTTGTTTTGAATGTGCTATATCCGCCAATATCGGTGGTAAATTTAAATCATTAAAAGAACTAGGTCTTGGTACCAATCTTAAAGAAATAGCTACAAGCCCCTTTTCAAAATAAGCATTACCTCTAAGTCTATACTCTCCTAAATGTTCATATGGAAAATCCAATTCTTGTTTTATAACAAAATCATTAAAAATTCTTTCTGAAACCATACTCCTTAAAAATCCAACAGTATCTTCTGATTTTAAGGGCTCTTTATGAATCAAAGTAATAAGCTCGCCATTAATTCTAACTATTGGTGGCATTCCTACATTTAAATGTAAATCACTAGCATTTTCTTTTACAAGGGTTAGTATAAGTTCATTTAATTCACTTTTATAGTCCATATTTTTATAAATAATTTAAAATACCAAAAATATTTTTATATATTTATTATAGCATTCATTTATATATAAAATAAAAATAGTTATACACAAAATAAAATACAGGAGTGGTGCCTTCGGCGCCACTCCTGTATTTTAAACTTTTTTAATAAGAATAATTTGCCACGCATTTCCATTTATAAATCTCACCAAAATTTCCCAAACTTACTCTTGTAGAACCTGTTGGACAAGTGCAATCATTTGTTGCAACAATACCACCTCCTTGATATTCATAATTTAAAGCACATATATAATTTTGTGGATTTTGCGGATTTTGTGTATTTGGAGATTTACAATAACTAGCATTATTGTGATAAAGCCCATCTAAAGTACAATAATATGGATAATGACATCTATCATAATTTGGAGAAGTAGATGAAGGGTCTACATAAATAAGTGTACAAGCATAATTCCCATTATCACATCTATACATATTTCCTGTATTTAAAAATGTATAACCATTTGGACAAGAGCAAGAATTTGTATTATTATAATTTGTATTTAAATTACAAATTGGTAAATTGTTTGGATTGTTTGGATTTTTACAATAATTATTGTAATCATTAATATTATGATATGTCTGACCATTTATATGACAATAATATGTTGTAGGATTAGGATTTGGAGTAGGAATACCATTAGGACAATATGTATCGTATTGTGATTGTGAATTATAAGTTTGTCCTGTTGTAGAACATGTATACTGAATTATAGTAGAAATACAATTCTTCTTATAATCATTTTCATTTAAATATGATATCCCGTTTAAATCACAATAATATGATGGCTTACTACTAGGATTTGATGCTACATATCCTGAACATGTATCTTTATTAATTGTTGCCCGAGTAATTGGCCCAAAATATCCAGCAGCTGGGGAAATGTCATTTACAGACTGGTATTTTGCTAAAGCTGACCTTGTTAATACTCCAAAATACCCTGTAGGTTCATGATTTAAAAAACCTGCATTTAATAAAAAGATTTGTAATTTTGTAACTTCACCTTCTGTATTTGAATCACGAGAACCTATTGTCATATTGTATGATAAATTTACACAAGGCACTCCTTGTATATTTTGTATCATTTGCGCATTTGCTGAATTACTAAATAAATTTATATTTTGTAATATAAATGAAAATATAAATGAAATAGACAAAATTGTAGCTAATATTTTTTTCATAGATCTTTATTTTTTAATATGTTTTAATTATATCAAAAAATAAAAGAAAGTTAAAAATATACTAAAAATAGCTAAAAAGCTACTTTTGTTTATTCTTAACTTCTTCTAAAGAGATATCAATATCTCTTTTAATAAAAGAAACAGTCTTTTCTCTTAATTCTTCCGCTCTTCGTAAACATTCTTCTTCCATGTCTTCTTCTTTTATATTTACATCGTGGATAACATCTTTTTCTATTTTAGCTAAATTGTCTTTAAAATACTTCTTCCACTGGTCCTCAATTTGCTCTACTTCTTTAAAATAAGAAAGAATATCTTGCTCATTTTTAATATAAAAGTCTTTTAACTCTTCCTCTAATTCTTTCATATTTTCAACATTATTATTTAATTCTTCTTCCATATTATTTTTATTTACCTATTAAATATCTAGTTCCTAAAATAGCTGTTCTACCAGTTAGTAATGCCAAATTACCACATAATCTAATAACATCCGCCGAGCCTTTGACTAACTCTACTAATCCAACTCCTATTCCATTACCTAATATTTCTGAGACCCCAGAGTCTTGTTTATTTTTATGTCTATACTTATTTTTTCTTTTAATTTTTTCATGAGTTTTAAAAGATTCAGCAGTACTCTTTACAAATACTCTGACAAAATGAAGTCCGGCATTAATTGCGTTTATAGATATATTTTTTAAATCATTTTCACAACCTTTTTCAATTTTTCTCATCTTTGCTTTAAAAGCTGGAGATTGCATCCTTGCTTCTCTTCTAACTAGTTGATCTTTAGTAAATGCTCCAATTTTTTTAAATGTTTTTTCTAATCCCATGAATTATTTTAATTAAAAATATTATATCATAAAGAAAATACAAAAATAAAAACCACTTTTACGTGGTTTTATTTAAACAAAATATTACTTAAACATTGAAAATTATACATCTTTCTTTTGCTCCGATTTTAGCGTGATTTATCCTTTGAGATTTTTGAGTAATATCTCTTTATTTAGTACACGACTTTTGATACATCTCGAAGTATCTCGAATGATTTAAAGCTTCATTAAGCTTATATCTTCTTAAAAAGAAGAATCGACAAATGCATGCACCGAATTCGGTGTGCACGATTTTTCAAATTGAATTAATCCACGACCAGCTTCCGCTAGCCGTGC
>CAZIHL010000011.1:4027-16368 GCA_964538815.1 uncultured Candidatus Saccharibacteria bacterium | reverse complement strand
TTAAATGTATCAGCTTGTCTTTTTGTAAAAATAAACATAGTAATGCCAGTCACAACTCCTACTCCCCAATATTTTTGAGACAGGTCTAAAAATCCGAAAGCTAGATGTTTTACATTTTCAGGAAATTTGTTAAATGAGTAAAGTAAATCAGGATTATTTGTAACTCCATCTCTAAAAACATAATAAAGTGCAAAGAAAATAGGAATTTGAATAAGTAAAACTAAAATATTTGCAAAAGGTTTAATATTTTTCTTTTTATAAAGAGCCATTGTTTCTTCTGCTATCTTTTTATTATTTCCTTTATTTTTAGATTTAATATCTTCTATTTCAACTTGTGCTTCCCTCATTAAATAACTACTTTTTTGAGAAGATATGTTTGGTTTTAAAAGAATTAACTTTATTAAAATAGTAGTTAGAATTATTGCTATACCAACATCATGATTTGGAATAATATTAAGGAAAAATGCCACAATATTATAAACAGGTTCTGTAAATAGAGTATTAAACATATTTTTATTTTATTTTATTTAAACTATTATACACTTCTTTTTTTAATTCTAAAAATAATAAATTTAAAACTTCTTTTTTAGGATAAATTAATATTTGAATACTATCAAATAAATTATTATCTTTTTGCCAATCTTTTATAATTGAAAAGAAAATTCTTTTTACTTTATTTCTTATAATTGCTTTTTTAAAATTTTTAGAAGATAAAATAATAGAAAATTTAACATTTTCAAATTCATCTTTTTTAATATATTTTAAATCAAAAAACACACCTCTTATTATTTTTATTGATGTGTTTTTTTTATTAAAAATAGTTTTTAATTCTTCACTATTTAATTTATATATTTTTTTTAGCATTTAGCTTATTTGTTTATCCCTTTTCTTTGTAAGATCTTACCCTTACTTGATTTTACAGTATTCATTCTTTTTACTAAAACTTTCTTTTCATCGGATACTGAAAGTTTTGATTTTTTATTAATCCTTCTAGATTTTATTATTTTTCTTCCGCCTTTTGTTTCCATTCTAGCTAAAAAGCCGTGAGTAGTGTATCTTTTTTTATTTTTTGGTTTATAAGTTACTCCTCCTGATGCCATAAATTTATTTTTTATTATTTTTATATAATATACATTAAAATTAAGAAAAAAACAAGTTTTATTTTATTGTATAAAATAAAAAGTTTGTGTATTTTTTTATTCTTTTATATAATGTATTTTATATAAACTTTTTTAAAAAATTCTACTCTTAAACTTATGGACTATAAACAAATTTGGGATATGGCATTATCAAGAATAGAATTAGAATTATCTAGGGTTAATTTTAATACTTGGTTTAAAAATACTCAAATTATAAATTATAAAGAAGGAGTTGTTATTATTGGTGTACCTAATGATTTTGTTAAAGAATGGCTCACACAAAAACATCATAAATTTATTTTAAGAATATTAAGAGAAATACATGAAGAAGTTAGAGCTGTTGATTTTCACACTGTAAAACTTGAAACTTTACAAAAAAAGGCTATTCAAGCTAAAAATAAATTTATAGAACCTACAAATTCACTACCTCTTCAAGATTTATATATAAATAAAGATGATGGTTTAAATCAAAAATATACCTTCAACAACTTTGTAGTAGGTAGTTTTAATGAATTAGCTTATTCTGCTGGACAAGCTGTTATAAAAAATCCTGGTATTATATATAATCCTTTATTTATATATGGAAATACAGGTCTTGGAAAAACTCATCTTATACAAGCTATAGGAAATACTATAAAAAACCAATATCCAGAAAAAAAAATTTTTTACACTTCACTTGAAAAGTATTATATAGAATTTGTTTCTGCTACACATAATCAAAAGATTAATAATTTTAAAGAAAAATATAAAAAATATGATGTTTTTATAATGGATGATATTCAATTTATTAATGGAAAAGAAAAAACACAAGAAGAATTATTTCATTTATTTAATAGTTTACATAATGATAATAAGCAAATAATTTTTTCTTCTGATAAACATCCTAATTTTATAGTTGCTCTTGAAGATAGATTAAAATCTAGATTTAGTCAAGGAATGATTGTTGATGTTGGGACACCAGATTATGAATCTAGAATTAATATACTTCAAACAAAAATCAAAAATCAAGAAAGAATAGAATCTGGTGTAATAGAATACATAGCAGAAAATATAATTGGAAACATACGAGAATTAGAAGGGATTATTAATTTTATACAAGCTCAAATAGAACTTTTTGATCAAAAAGTAACTCTTTTAAGTATAAAAAATCTTATTAAGAATAATATTAGATCTAAAAAAATAGTTTCTATTTCTGAAGTAGCAAAAATTATAGCTGAATACTATAATATTCAACCTTCTTTTATTTATAATAAAACACGAAGAAAAGATATTGTAAAGCCAAGACAAATTATAATGTATATTTTAAGAGAATATTTTGATGTCTCTTATCCAACAATAGGGGAAAAATTAGGTGGAAAAGATCATACTACAGTTATTCATTCTTATGAAAAAATTAAAAAAGAAAGAAAAGAAGACCCTTATTTAAATAAAGAAATAGAAGAAATTTATAATATTTTGAAATAATATTTTGTTAATATATATGTATATATTATGTTAATAATTTATTATTTTTATGTGTATATTTATACTATAAGTCTAATTTAATAAAAATATTATACAATTTTTCCTCTATTTTGTAAATCATTTTCAATAAAATGTACTTTTTATACAAGACGTTTAAAAAATAAAATTCTTCTAAAAAAGCTTATTTTATAAGCTAAAAATAGTTTTTACACTTTATCAACATAACTATATTAATAATATTATTTTTATTAAAATATATTAATAAATTTTGATTGAGTATATTTTGATTATATATTAATATTAATATATAATATTAATATATGAAATTTGAAATAAATTCAATTAAACTATTCAAAATAATAAATCAAGTTGGAAAAGCTAGAAATAAAACATCCTTAAATCCTTTTTTAAATAATATTTATATTAAGATTGAAGATAATAAACTTATTATGAGAGCAACTAATCTTGAATTAACCTGTGAGAAATCTGTTTCAATTAAAGGTATAATAAACGGAGAATGTCTAATAAATGGAGATGTTCTAGTTAAAATATCAAATTATTTTTCTAATACAGACACAAATATAACTTGTGAAGTTGTTGATAATATTTTAAATATATCTTATTTAAAAAATAAGATCGGCTTAAAAACAACAAATTTAGAAGATTTTCCTAATATTCCAAATATAGGTAAATATTTAACAAATATAAAATTAAAAACTTATGTAGATTTAATAAGATCAGTGTCTTTTTGTGCGGCTACTTCAGAAATTAAACCAGAAATATCATCTGTGTATATTTATTCAAGAGGTAATGAATTATTTTCTGTTGCTACTGATTCTTTTAGATTAGCTGAAAAAAAAGTGAATTTTAAAAATAATAAAGAAGAAATAAATATTTTAATTTCACAAAAAAATATTAATGAAAAAATTTCAATTTTGGAAAGTTTAAAAGATGAAGAATATGGAGAAAATCAAGAAATAGAATTGTATACAAATGAAAATACAATGACAATACAAACAGAAGATACAACATTAATAATACGTTCTATAAATGGAAATTTTCCAGACTATAGACAGTTATTTCCAAAAGAATGGATAACTAAAATAGATTTAGATAAATCTGAATTAAAGAATTCTTTAAATATGTCTACAGTTTTTATAAATAATTACTCATATATAGATTTTGATTTAAATATTTTAGAAAATAATATAAAAATAAGTTCAAAAAATGATAGTATAGGTCTTTTAGAAAAAGAAATTATACCTAAAAATATAAAAGGAGAAAATATTAAAGCTAGTTATAATAGTAATTATTTTTTAGAAGGTTTAAATCATATACAAAGTAATAATGTTGAATTATTTTTTACTCAAAGTATGAGACCTATGTTTATTAAAGATAATAAAGATGAAAGTTTTGTCTATTTATTAATGCCATTAAATAAATAATGATAAATAATATACAAAATTTATTTGGAGAACATATATCCAAATTAGAAACTAAAAAAAATATAAAAAAAAATACCATTCTATATGTAGAAGAAGTATTTTTAATTAAAATAAGTTCTAAAAATTTGAAAATAGATATTAAAAATAAAGAAATTCACATTATTAATCTAAGTTCTAGCTATAGATTTGTTTTAAATAGTAAAATAAATCATCATTTAAATGATTTTAAAAATAAATTTAATTTTACAATTAAAATTTAATTATTAAAAGTAGTTGTAGATATTTCTGTATTAAATAATGGATTTATTAAAGAAGAAGTAGATTCTTCTTGTATTAAAATATTCTCTTGTTTTAACGGATTAGAAAAAGGGCAATTTGAAGTACTCATCCAAATATCTGAAGGAGTTTTCCATAAGGAGTATTGAGAGTCGTTAGGATTTAATATTGAATAACTATAATTTATACCATTATTTGTATAACAATATATACCATTAACCAAAGGATTATCTATTATATTATCAATTTTAGATATATCAAAAGAATTAAAAGATTCATTTGGAAAATTGTTTATTATAGAATTCATAAATTCACTCCACATAGGTACAGCTACCATACCAGACATTCCTTTATTAATAGGTGTATTATCATTATTTCCAGCCCAAACTCCAACAGCTAAATAAGGAGTATAACCGATAGTCCAAGTATCTCTATAATTATTTGTTGTTCCAGTTTTTACGGCCACATCCCTTCCTGGAAAATATAAACCAGAATTAGCGCCATATAAAGGAGTTCTAGCAACATTATCTGACAATATACTATTGATTTCTTCAGCTATATAATTTGGTATTGCTACAGTATTATATTGTTTATATTCTTCTAAAATATTTTCATCTTTATCTTTAACAGATAAAATAAAAGCATAAGGATTAAAAATACCATCATTAGCAAATGTTGCATAAGCATTTGTCATTTCTAAAAGAGAAACTTCTCCAGATCCTAAAACCAAAGATAACCCATAATTACCATTAATGTTTAAACTGGTTATACCTAATTTTTGAGCTGTAGAAATAGAATTTTTAATACCAGCTAAATATAAAGTTTTTACAGCTGGAATATTTAAGGATTGAGCCAGAGCATCTCTCATAGTAACAGGACCTCTAAAAGTACCATCATAATTCTGTGGAGTATAACAATTAGCTCCAGTATATTTCGGAACACTATTATAGGTGCAATTAGTACTAAATTCTGTAGGTACATCAAATAGTATAGTATTAGCAGTATAACCTTCCATAAAAGCTGTAGCATAAACAATAGGTTTAAAAGAAGAACCCGGTTGTCTATATGCTGTAGTAATATTAAAATTACCAGGTATTTCTTGGTCAAAATAATCTCTAGAACCAACCATTGTTAAAATTTGACCAGATTTAGGGTCTATAGCTACAAGCCCAGCATTTGTTGCATGATAATTTTTTGCATTTTGTAATGCGTATTTTTTAACAATTTCTTCAGCTTTTGACTGATAATCATAGTCTAAAGTAGTTATAACTTTTAATCCACCTTTATCTACTACATCCTTACCATATTTTTTTTCAAGGTAATCTCTTACAAAGAATACAAAATGCATAGCTTTGCCATTTTCTGTATTTTTTTGCCAAACAACTTTTTCTAAAATAGCTTTTTCATATTCTTCATTATTTATTTTTTTTTGTTCCAGCATTAATTTTAAAATTAGATTTTTTCTATTTTCTAACTCATCAATATGATTTCCATAAGGAGAATAGTATGACGGTGCATTTGGTATTGCTGCTAAATAAGCAGATTCTGTAAGTGTTAAATCTTTTGCATCTTTATTAAAAAAATATTTACTAGCAGTTTGTATACCATAAATAGTTCCACCATATGCATTATCATTTAAATAAATAGTTAAAATATCATCTTTAGATACTTGTGAGTCTAGTTTAATTGCCATTGCCCATTCTGTAATTTTACGAATTATATTTTTCTTTCTTGTTAATAAAGAATTTTTAATGACTTGTTGATCAATAGTAGAACCACCCTGTACAAAAGATCCAGCTTTTATATTAGCAAAAATAGCTCTTAAAATAGAAGTTGGTCTTATACCATTATGTTCATAAAAGTATTTATCTTCAATCGCAACAGAAGCATCTTTTGCATATTTAGATATTTCTTCAGAAGAAATTTGCACTCTTTTAATATCTCCATGAACATCATAGAGTAATATTTTACCAGTTCTATCATATATTTGAGTAGAATTATCTATTTTTCTATTAGCAAAATTTGAAAAATCTGGAATTGTTATAGTTGTAATATAAATAGCTATTACAGTAATAATTATTAAAAAGAAAGAAAATAATATAAAAAATATATTTTTTGAAAGTTTCCATACAATTTTCTTTCTTTTGTTTTTTTTATGATGATTTTTATGAATACCTTCAACATTAGTCATATAATTTTTAATATTTTTTATAATTATTTTTTAATTTTATCATAATTTTACTATATAAATTAATATTTTTAAGAAAAAAAGATTAATGGTATAATTAATTTATATATAAAAATATGGCTATAAAAGACATAAAAGTTGTAGTAGATGAAGAAAAAATAAATGATCTCTTATCTAGAGGAGTAGAAGATATCATAAATAAAGAAGAATTAAAAAAAGATTTGTTAAGTGGCATATCTCTTCGTATTAAAATGGGCATAGATCCAACAGGACCAAAAATCCACATTGGTAGAGCTGTGGTTCTTCGTAAACTTCGTGAATTTCAAAAATTAGGACATACTATTATTTTAATAGTAGGCGATTTTACTGCACAAATTGGTGACGCATCAGATAAAAGTGAAAAAAGACCAATATTAACTAAAGCAGAAATTGATGAAAATTTAAGGGATTATAAAAATCAAATTGCTAAAATTTTAGATATTTCAAAAGTAGAATTTGTTTATAATAATGATTGGCTTTCAAAATTAACAATGCAAAATATTCTTGAATTAACAGAATGTTTTACTGTAGGACAGATGCTTGCCAGAAGAAATTTTAAAGAAAGGTATGAAGCGGGTAAAGAAATTTCACTTCGTGAATTTTTATACCCTATAATGCAAGGATATGATTCTGTTATTGTAAAAGCGGATGTAGAAATAGGTGGTTTTGATCAACTTTTTAATTTAAAAGCAGGAAGAGAATTGCAAAGTTTTTATGGAATTAAAAAACAAAATATTTTAACATGTAAAATGTTAGAAGGTACTAATGGTGAAAAAATGAGCACTTCTATTGGTAATGTGATAAATATTATTGATGAGCCAAATGATATGTTTGGTAAGATAATGGCTATGAAGGATGAGCTTATAGTAAAATATATGGAGCTTTGTACTGACGCTACAAATGAAAAGTTATTAGAAGCAGAAAAATTTTTAAAAGATAAAAATAATAATCCTAGAGACCTTAAAATAAAACTAGCAAAAGCTATTGTGAGTATTTATCATAGTGAAAAGCTTGCAGCAGCAGCAGAAAATAATTTTATTGAAACTTTTCAAAAAGGAAGAATTCCAGATAATTTATTTGAAATTATAGTAGTAAAAGAAGAAGAAGATAAAGAGTTAATAGAAATTTTTGTTAAAAATAATTTAATTAAATCAAAAACAGAAGCCAAAAGATTAATAGAAAGTAACTCTATTAAAGAGATAGAAGAGAAAGGAGAAGAAATAGATGAGATTATTTTAACAGATATGAAAGTAAAAGTTTATTCTGGTATTTTTAAAATTGGGAAGAAAAAATTTGTAAAAATTATAAAATAAATAAGCGAGCTGATCAGCTCGCTTATTTATTTTATAATTTCCAAAAAGGGGTCTCTTCTTCGTCTAAAATATCTCTTTCATTTAGTTCATTTTCTTCTTCTTCAAGAATATTAAGACTTTCCTCACCATCATTTTCGTAATCACTATTTTCTTCTAGAGCATCTTCTAATGAGTCTGGATTGAATTTTTTCCCATCTTCTATATCTTCCATGTCATCATCATCTCTTTTATCAAAAGAGTCATTTTTTAAACTTTTTTTTCTTGCCATAAATTTTTGTATTTTATTTATTTTGAGTATTATAAATAAAATAAATAAAAATTCAAGTGCTTTTAATAGGAGAATGTTAATAACTATTTTTGACTAACAGAATGAGTGTAAGCAACAGCTATTGCATCATATTCATCATCTAGATTTTTCTTATTTTCGTCTTTTATTTTCAATATTTTTTGAAGCATAAAATAGATTTGGTTTTTTGTAGCTTTACCATATCCTGTCAAAGCTATTTTTATTTGTAGTGGAGTATATTCTGATACTTTAATATTTAATTTTTGAGAAAGGTAAATAATAGCGCCTCTTGCTTCCGAGACACCCATTACAGTTTTTTGATTATTTGTAAAAAAAAGTTTTTCAATTGCGAGCTCATCAGGAGAATATTTTAAAATTATTTTTTCTAGATTTTCACAAATCTCAAAGATTCTTTTATTAATTTCTTTCTTTTTATTTGTTTCAAAACAATCTGAAAATATAATTTTATTTTCACTCGCAGAAACTTTTTCCAAAATACAAATCCCAACTCTATCATATCCAGGATCAATTCCGAGTATTGTTTTCATATTATTTCAAACCTTTTAAATGCTCCTTCGCCTTACTCGTAGCTACTCTTCCGCGAGTTGTTCTATCTATAAATCCAATTTGGAGAAGATATGGCTCTATTACATCTTCAATAGTGTTTTCTTCTTCTCCGATTGAAGCGGCGAGAGTATTTAGTCCAACAGCTTTATCTGGAAAAGTATTTATAAGAGTATCAAGAAGCATTCTCTCTGCAATACCAAGACCCATATTATCTATTTCAAGCAAGTTTAATGTATTATTTACTACATCAATATCAATAATTGCTTTATTTACTTGCGCATAATCACGGCATCTTTTTAAAAAGTAATTTGCTATACGAGGAGTAAATCTTGACCTTTTTGCAATTTCTGCGGCTGCGTCATCTGTTATTTCTATTCCTAAAACTTTTGCAGAATTTCGGACAATTTGTGCAATTTCTTCTTCGTTATAATATTGTAATCGGTGTACTCCTCCAGAAAATCTTGAGCGAAGGGGAGCGGATAAAAGTGAGATACGAGTAGTTGCTCCAATTAAAGTAAAACTTGGTAAGTCTAATTGAATTGTGCGAGCTGATGGACCTTTACCAATAATAATATCAAGTTTACCACTTTCCATAGCAGGATAAAGCACTTCTTCTATCATTTTATTTAATCTGTGAATTTCATCTATAAATAAAACATCTCCTGGAGTTAGATTAGTAAGTATTGCTGCCAAGTCTCCAACTTTCATAATAGCAGGTCCTGAAGTCACACGCATATTTGTATTTAATTCTTTAGCAACAAGATTAGCAAGAGTTGTTTTTCCAAGTCCTGGTGGACCATAAAAAAGAATATGTTCTGGAGAAGAATTTCTTTCTTTGGCAGCTTGAATAAGAATTTCAAGATTATCTTTAATAGTTTTTTGTCCAATGTAGTCTTTCCAAATACTGGGGCGGAGTGCTTGATCAAGATAACTATTTTCTTCTTTAATTTTTTCTGGTTCTAAGTCTTTATTTTCCATAATTAAGTATATTTTAGCATCTAAAATATATACTTGACAAAAGTTTTCATTATGATATACTACAATAAGAATTGATTACTTGGTTAATTATTTTTATTTTTGTAAAAACCACATAGATCTCTAAACAATTAAGGCTTTTGCCTTACACTTTTTTAGACAAACGACGATTTGGTTAGACTTGTTCTACACTGTGTCTATCGTTATGCATAAAGTATTCTTCACCAAGAGGTTGTTTAGAGGTCTATGTGGTTTTTATTTATATTGAAAAATTTGTAAAGTTATAAAAACATTTTTTCAAACTTCCTAGACTCTGCTGAGCGTCGTTAGTCCTCAAAAACATTTTTATAATTTTTTATTTTATTCTTCATAAAGATCTACAACACTACTAAGCTCTTCATAACTTGTATCTCCCTTTAATACTTTTATTATACCATCTTCACGCATAGTAGGAATTCTTTGAGCAACAGCAATATCTTTTATTTTTCTTTCATTAATAACTTTTTCTGTAATTATTACATCTGATATTGATCTATCCATAACTATAGCTTCAAAAATTCCAATCCTCCCTTTATATCCAGCGGTACATTTTGAACACCCATTTTCATTGGCTTTAAATATTTTATATTCATTAGCTGGTTTTATGTCGCCAACCGCTTCATCTTTATGATTTGAAATCATAAGCCCAAGAATATTTGTAATTTGTTTATTTTGTTTTTCAGTTGCTGTTGTTTCTTCTTTACAGTATGGGCAAAGTTTACGAACAAGTCTTTGAGCAAGTGAAAGCGATAGAGCGGAAGCTAATGTTCCTGGGTTTGCGCCAAGCTCTAAAAGACGAGGAATTGTTCCAGCAGCATTATTGGTATGAAGAGTTGAGAATACTAAGTGTCCTGTAAGAGCGGCATTAATAGCAACCTTAGCTGTATCTTCATCACGAATTTCACCAACCATCATAATATCTGGATCCTGACGCATAGCAGCACGAAGCCCAGAAAGGAATGTATATCCTTTGTCTTCTTCAACTTGAGTCTGAACAATACCATTTAAATGATATTCAACAGGGTCTTCAATAGTGATAATTTTAATACCAGGAGTATATAATTTTTGTATAAAAGCATAAAGAGTAGTGGTCTTTCCTGATCCTGTCGGTCCAGTTGTTAAAATAATACCATTTGGTTTTTCAATTGTTCTTTCTACAATATTAAAAAGCTGAGGACTCATGCCAAGAGACTCAATATTAGCCATGATATTTCGTGGGTCAAGCAATCTCATTACAAAACTTTCCCCATAATTATTTGGAATAATAGAAACACGAACTTCAATTTCTATATTATTATCAGAAATAGAAAATCTTCCGTCCTGTGCATTTTGAGTAATAGAAAGTTTTACACCAGATAATAATTTTAATCTAGAATTTATAAGTTTCATAGTTTGATAATCTAGAAAACAAATATCTATAAGCTCACCATCAATCCTATAACGAATTCTTACTTTTTCTTTTTCTGGTTCTATATGAATATCTGAAACTTTAAAATGAAGTGCTCCTGAAACAATTAATTCTATAATTCTTGAAATTCTAAAATTTTTAGAACCTGTGGCAATAACAATAATAGAATTTTTTAAATCATCAAGAGTTTCTATATGAGACATTATTTCTTTTAGAACTTCTGAATTTATATCTAAAATACCAGGATTTATAACTTTATTTTCAATAATATCAGAATATCTACCCCAAACATGTTCAAGTGAAGCGTGTGATGCCATGAATTTTATAACTTCAAAACCATGACTCTCTAGATTTTTTAAAATATTTGCCACATTATCATTTTCTGGGTTAAACATTGCAACATATAATTTGCTACCTATTTGTTTAAAAGCTGCCATTTCTGCTTCTTTTGCATCTTTTTCTTTTATTTGTTTTAAGGCGTCTGGTTCTGGGGCGATACCTTTTAAATCTATATACGGTAGAACATATTTATCTGCTTCTCTTTTTACAAAGTTTTCTTCTTCTTCTTTATTTAAAGAGTATAAAAGATCATTAATTTTATTTACTTCATCATTACTTTGAAATTTCAAAGTATTAAAAATTTGATTAGTATGTTTAGGTTCTTTTTCTTCAGAATCGTTCATTTTACTATTATATCACAATGAATATGTTAATAACTTTTTTGTTTTTATTTAATATATTTTATAATTTATATATGGCAAAACATCATTTAAAAAATTTAGGTGAATTACATAATACTCATAAAATCACACATAAAATATTATTTTTAATATTATTTTCAGTAGTAATAATTTTAGCTGTATATGGTCTTTCGAGAGTTAAAGCAACCCAACATCTTTATGCGGAAGTACCAAATGCAAATAAGGGTATTTGTTATAAGTTAGGGGAAAATTTTAATGATCCAAACAATCATGTTTCTTGTAAAAATTATGAAAAAGTTTGTCAGACTGATCTAGGATCTCTTGTGGGGTGCAAAACGGGTAAAATTATTGAATAATTTTTAAATAATCAAAAAAGCCTTTAAAATAAAGGCTTTTTTGATTATTTTAAATATTTGGGTGGGGGGGGGCCCCAGCTGCCCCCCCCCCCAAAAAAAAAAAAAAACCCCCCCCTTACAAAAAAATTACAATTTTGGAAAATAA
>CAZIHL010000011.1:0-4017 GCA_964538815.1 uncultured Candidatus Saccharibacteria bacterium | reverse complement strand
TTATTTTATATTATAATTAATTTTTTTAATTTTTTTTTTTTTTTTTTTTTTTTTTTTTTGGGGGGGGGGGCCCCGCCCCCCCCCCCCCCCCCCCCCCCACCCAAATCCAAACACTTCCCACCCCTTGACAAACTATTTCCATTATGCTAAGATATACACAGTTAATAAAGTTCCTTAAAAACAGGTAAACAAACCATTTATATAGTTTTTATTTCAATTGTTTAGACATTTGAGTGAAGAATAATATTTTTCTTTCAAATGTCTAAACAATATCTTTTAAAAATAAAAACTTTAAACAATGAATCAGTATATTAAAGACAACAGGGTAGTACTATCAATAGTCGGAATACTATTGATAGTGGCGATTATTTTTGGAGCAAAAAGTTGCTCTTCGTCAAAAGATGACGATCAACCTTTGGATTATTTTGGTTCTGGGACAGAACATTTAACCCAGGCAGACAAAGCCTTTAAGGCTGGTGAAAAAAGTCGTGACAGAGCTTTAAGGGCTCAACAAGGCTTTGCAAATCAGTATGGTGATCAAGATAACCTTGAAAATCATGCCAACGCTAACAGTAATGGTGGAGGTCAAAATCTTGGCCAAAATCAATCATCTGTAAATCCTGCTTGTCCAACTTGTCCACAAAAGGAAGACAAGAACGGACGTCGGATTATGGAGGATGCTGAAACAGAAGCTAGAGAGTATGCAGAAAATGAAGACAGAGTAAACCGTATGAACAATAAAAATGTTCAGACGCAAAAAACTTCGTCTTCAAACTCTTCCATAAGCTCTGCCAGACCCCCTAGGTATTACAGGCCAGTCGCTCCCAAACCCCAAATAATAATTATAAAGGAAAGGGAGTCCAGCAGGCACGTAAGAGAATCAATCTCTACTGACACCCAAAATAGGTCAACAACAAGTACACAGAAGGTTAAGTGTATAGGTTGTGACGGAGCGATCTCTTACAGTGAAGAGATTCGTCAGAGACAGTTGGAGTCAAAAAGAAGAGGGTATAATAATGGCTCTGATGTTGATCCATTATGCTTGCTATTGCCCGCAGACCCAAAACATCCCAATAAGCCAAGGGAAATTTTAAGGGCTAAAACCTTAAAAGAAAAACAAGAGTTTATGGGTGATGCGAGGTTAAAGGAAGGAAACCCTAACGACGGAGATTAACAATTTTTTTTACCAAACATACCCCTCAGATCCCTATCTGTAGGGGTATTTTTTTTATATACTTGACAAATCTGTTTTATTTTGCTATACTATTATAGATGGGCAAAATAATTTCGTAACTTTAAAACTTTATATAAGATGAAAAATTTTGGAGTTATTGCAGTTTTTATGATATTTTTGTGTACATCATGCACCCCCCGGTACGTAATGGTTTTACCAGCCAACGGGTACAGCGGTACATCTTATTCTGTACCACAAGTGCAGAGATATGCACCGATATCAAACCAAGCGCAACAACAAAGACCACGAAGGAGCATATCCATCCATGTATCTGGTGGATATAATCCTGGATACTATCGTCCTGTTGTACAACCCTATGTACAACAGCCAATACGATATTAACATTAAAGCAGCCGAAAGGTTGCTTTTTTTATGATATAATTTTTATATAAAATTCACATTTTTAATAAACATTAAATATAAATATATGTCTCTAGAAAAACAATCAAAAAAAATAAATAAAAAAGAAATAGAATCTTCTAAAAATATTGATAGTAATAGTGGAAAAGCAGCAAAAGGTGCTTTTAGAGAATTTGTAGATAAACATTTTAATTGGAGAAAATCAGCAATAATAACTGGAGCTGCAGCAATATCTTTATCTTCTATGGCTCAAGACAACCCAAACAAAAGAGCTAATGACGAATTTCTAAACAACAAAACTCCAAAGACAGAGTGGAGTTATATACTTCCAGATGGAGAAATAAAGTATTTTAATTCTGAGGAGGAGAAGAGTGCGTTTTTGAAGAGATCGAGATTGATAGAAGGAGATCATTCAGAAGGTGAAGTTAGTCAAAATAGAAACAGGAATCAAAATCAAAGACAAGTGGAAAATCTAGGTAGAAAAAGATATCAATACACTCATCCAAATGGAAGAGATAAAAGATATTTTGACTCAATGGATGACATAAAAAAACTTGCAGAGATTCTTGGTGATAAAAACTATAAGGAAAGAGTGCTTGATATGGGCGACAATACTAGAGGTAGTGAATCTATAAAAGATATGGAAAATAAGCCAATAGAAGGTTTTATGCTCTATTCTAGAGATTTTAAAGTTTCACAAAAATTCCGCTCAATGACTGATTTAGAATCCTTTGCAAGATCTAAAGGTACTCCGACAGATGCAAAATATATTGTTGTTTTATACAAAGATGGATCACAGCAAAAAGCAGATGAAATCTCAGGTGGTGTGGAGTCGTTAAGGGGTAAAATTGGTGAAGGAGGAAATGTTCGTCAATCAGACAATCCTGGTTACACACAAAATATTCAAACACCAAACACTGTTAATTATAGAGACTTTATAGATCAACTTCCAGAAGGGAAAGGGAAAATTATTAAGGAAAATCCTGATGGAACTAAAGAAATTATTAAAATTAAAAAAAGAAGAACAAGGAATTAATTTTAATAAATTTTTTCTTTAAAAAGCAACTTTTTGTTGCTTTTTTTTATGATATAATTTTTATATAAAATTCACATTTTTAATAAACATTAAATATAAATATATGTCTCTAGAAAAACAATCAAAAAAAATAAATAAAAAAGAAATAGAATCTTCTAAAAATATTGATAGTAATAGTGGAAAAGCAGCAAAAGGTGCTTTTAGAGAATTTGTAGATAAACATTTTAATTGGAGAAAATCAGCAATAATAACTGGAGCTGCAGCAATATCTTTATCTTCTATGGGACAAAGTAATACAGAAAAAAAAGCAGATGAAATATTTATGAATGGTGAAAATAAAAAGACAGAATGGTTTGTAAAACTTCCAAAAGGTGATGATAGATGCATATACTTTAATTCTCAAAGAGAAATGGATGAATTTTTAGAAATATCTAAATTAATTAAAAATTCAAAAGAAACTAATTTTGGCAATGGAGATCTTGTTTCAATATATAAAAATAGAGTAGCAGAAAGACAAGAAAAGAGTAATTTCAAAGAGAGAAATGTTTTTAATGATCAAAAAATAGCAGAACAAGCAGTATTAGAAATTAACGGGTGGCTTAAACATTCTTATTTTCCAGGTCAAGTTGGAAACAAAAGTCCTTTTTGGGAGAAAACAGGGAGTATAGTTATTAATAATATGGATGATTATAAAAAACATGTAGAAGAAAATCTTTTACCACAAGGTTTTAAAGGGGAGTTAATTCCAGATATAAAATATTTTGGATTTAAACTTGAAAAGAATGAATTTATAACAACTTTAAAGTACAATACTATAGTAAATGCAGACGTGGCTGGTGGCAGAGGATATGTTCCTTTATTAGAAGGAACACGGGTGGTTTTTGAAAGAATGGTTTTACAAGACGGAGATGTGTGTAATAGGTTAAAATATATTTTAGATTGTAAAAATGCAATATATGGAGATTTTTTATATCTTAAAAATGGTCAAAAATTATACATAAAACATGATTTTAAAAATAATAAGATCTCTTATTCTAAAGAAAAAGATGGAGAGTATATAGAATATGAGGTAGAAAAATAGGTATTATTGACGTTTGTGATGACTTGACAAATGTCAATTTATTATTATATAATTAGTGTCTATTATTAGATTGGTTATTTATTAAAAATTTATGAAAAATTTTATAAAGAAAAATATTAGTTTGATTGTGATATTATTCGCAGTCTTTTTTGCATTTTCATTTTTAACTAACATTCAAAAATCTTCAGCACAATGTTACGATGACTACGGATATTATGTTGATTGCGGCAGTACAAACACATATTGTCCTACTGGAACAACTTGGGATTCATGGAGCTATACTTGTGTAAACAATAGTACTCCAAC
>CAZIHL010000010.1:0-17337 GCA_964538815.1 uncultured Candidatus Saccharibacteria bacterium | reverse complement strand
TTCATGGAGCTATACTTGTGTAAACAATAGTACTCCAACAAACACATATTGTCCTACTGGAACAACTTGGGATTCATGGAGCTATACTTGTGTAAACAATAGTACCCCAACAAACACATATTGTCCTGCTGGAACAACTTGGGATTCATGGAGCTATACTTGTGTAAACAATAGTACTCCAACAAACACATATTGTCCTACTGGAACAACTTGGGATTCATGGAGCTATACTTGTGTAAACAATAGTACCCCAACAAACACTCAGTTATATACCTGTACAGACGGTTCTCGTGTAAACTACTCATGGCAATGTCCTACTGTTTATCAAACACCTCAATATAATTATCCTATATATACTCCTCCAGTATATACTCCTCCAGTATATACTCCTCCAGTATATACCCCTCCAGTATATACTCCTCCAGTATATACCCCTCCAGTATATACCCCTCCAGTATATACTCCTCCAGTATATACCCCTCCAGTACAACAGCAATGTTGGGATGGATCTTGGGTATATAACCTTGCATATTGTCCAGTACAACAACAAAAAGTTCAATGTTGGGATGGATCTTGGGTTGTTAATATCACATCTTGTCCAATTCAATACCAAACATGTTGGGATGGATCAAAAATACCAATGAATCAATCTTGTCCAATTCAATACCAAACATGTTGGGATGGGTCAAAAATACCAATGAATCAATCTTGTCCTAGTCAATATAAAAATTGTCCAGATGGATCACAAGTATTAGCAACTCAATCTTGTCCTCAATTACCAACTTATACATGTTGGGATGGATCAAAAGTATATAATCAATCATATTGTCCAGTTCAATATCAAACATGTTGGGATGGATCAAAAATACCTTATACTCAAACTTGTCCTAGTCAATATAAAAATTGTCCAGATGGAACAATAGTTCTCCAATCTCAAACTTGCCCAACTTATCAAACATGTTGGGATGGATCTAGGATTCCAACAAATCAAACATGCCCTATTCAATATCAAACATGTTGGGATGGATCAAAAATACCTTATACTCAAACTTGTCCTGTAAAAACTCAAACATGTTGGGATGGATCGATCATACCTGTAAATCAAGTTTGTCCTAGCCAATATAAAAATTGTCCAAATGGTGAAGTTATTCTTATAACTCAAACTTGCCCTGTAAAAACTCAAACATGTTGGGATGGATCGATCATACCTGTAAATCAAGTTTGTCCAGTAAGAACCCAGACTTGTCCAAATGGTCAAGTAATTCCAATTACTCAAACTTGTCCAGTACTTACTCAAACATGTTGGAACGGGGCAATGATTCCAGTTACTCAAACATGTCCAGTACAATACCAAACATGTTGGGATGGGTCAACAGTACCAATAACTCAATCTTGTCCAACTAAAACAACAACTACAGTTATTGTTAAAAAAGTAGAAATTAGAGAACATTCAGTTATTACAAATCTTGCAACAAAAATTACACAAAATTCAGCACAATGTAATGGTGTAGGACTTATAACAGATAATGTAAGCTCAATCGGATGGTTTGAATTTGGAGAGACTCCAGATGTTAATAAAACTACAAATTCAGCTTCAATAGGATCTGCTTCACAATCCTCATTTTCAAATATTATTACAGGATTAAAACCTAATACTACTTACTATTGTAGAGCAGTAATGAATAATAAAGACGGTACTTATAAAGGAAAGATTGTTTCATTTAAAACTCTTTCAGTTAGTAAAACAGCAATAACTTATCCAGCACCAAAAGGTGAAACTAAAACAAAAACTCAACCAAAAACAAAAACAGAATTTGTTTGTGCGGACGGATCGATTGCTGTAGCTAAAACAGTACTTGTCGGAGAAACAATAAATGCAGGTGGAAAATTATTAAAAGTAAATATTGAAAGAAGTACACAAGATTTAATAGCTGGTTCAGTCTTGAATTATAGAATCACAGTAACAAATACAAGCGATATAGCTTTAACTGGAGTAGAAGTAAAAATAGTACTTCCAAGTGAAATGTCATTCGTAGACGCTACAACAACAGGAGGAATTACAATAAAAGATAATATAATGTCAATTCCAATAAGCAATATAAACGCTGAAGAAGTAAAAACATTTATTCTTCCAATAAAGATTGCTAACGATGCGCTTGCTGGAAAAACAGTAGTAACAACAGTTTATGCTTCATATAATTTACCAGTACAAGGATCACAAATTGTAAAAGATGAAGTTTCAGCATATATGATTGGAAATATTGTTGGTGGAGTTAGTTCTACAAATACTAACAGTAATAATTCATCCATTGCTTCAATATTGTTTCCACAAACATTACTTGGATGGTTAGTATTATTTGCAATAATATTAATTATAGTAATCTTAATTATGAATATTGTAAAATGGATGAAAGATAGAAAAAGAGAAAAAGAAGAGCATACAATACATCATCATATAGCTTAAAAATTAAAAAAAAGCATCTAAATAGATGCTTTTTTAATTGGGGCGGCGCTTCGCGCCGCCCCAATTAAATTACTTCAAAAATTGCCCAAATCTTTAATAATTGATAAGATTATAAGTATGAAAAAAGAGTATAAAAATCTAAAAAAACAAGATCTAGAAAATTTAGCACTAGAAGTAAAATCTTTAGTAGAAGCATTTTTTGATAGAGAAAATAAAGCTTGCATAATTTTCTTAAAAGGAGATTTAGGTGCTGGTAAAACTACTTTTACTAAAGAGTTTGGAAAAGTATTAGGAATACAAGAAGATATTATTTCGCCAACTTTTGTTTTACGCAAAGACTATGAAAATTTGATACATGTTGATGGTTATAGATTTGAAAAAGAAGAAGAGGGAAAAAGTTTAGAGCTTCATAAAGAAATAGGTGAAAAAAGGAAAGTTATTATAATAGAATGGCCAGAAAAATTTGTAAATGCAGTAGAAATAGAGCCAAATATCAGCATTGATTTTGAAGCTATTTCTGAGGATGAAAGAAATGTTTTTATAGAGATTTTTGATATTAATAAATAATTTAAAAAACTAATCTCCTCAGCTCGTCTTTATCGGAGAGGTGGCTCTACGCCGAAGCTTTGTAGATTATTTTCCTATTCTTTCGGTATTTTGAATTAAATGCTAAACTTTAAGTAAGAAAGCTATGAAAAAAAGACTTGTCTTACTAGATTCACACGCATTACTTCATAGAGGTTATCATGCTATGCCAGGATTTTCAACTCATGACGGTAGACCGACAGGAGCTCTTTTTGGTTTTGTAAAAATGATTTTAAAAATGAAAGATGAATTGAAGCCAGACTATGTTATTGCTTGCTTTGATAGGAAAGAGGCAACTTTCAGACATGAGGCATATGAAAATTATAAAGCACATCGTGCTAAAAGTGATGATGAATTAGTTTCTCAGATAATTGAAGCGCCAAGAATTTGCAACGCATTAAATATCCCTGTGTATTCATTAGCTGGTTTTGAAGCAGATGATTTGCTCGGTACAATAGTAGAAGAATTAAAAAATATAAATTTTGAATGTAGTGAAAATACAAATTGTGATGAGCTAGAAGTATTCATAGCTTCAGGAGATATGGACACAATGCAATTAGTAGATAAAGGAAATCATGTAAAAATTTATACTCTTAAAAAAGGACTTGGTGAAACTATTGTTTATAAATATGATGATGTTATAAAAAAGTTTGGTTTCACTCCAGAACAGATTCCTGATTATAAAGGTCTTCGCGGAGACACATCTGACAATATTATTGGCATTAAAGGAATTGGTGAAAAGACAGCAACGACTCTTTTAAGTCTTTTTGGAAATATTGAAAAAATGTATGAATTAATACATTCTGACATCGAAAAATTTAAAGCTGTGTGTAAAGAGAAAAAAGAAAATAAAATTACAGACAGAATAATTAATTTAATAATTGAAGGGGAAGAAGAAGCTATCTTTTCTAAAACTCTAGCCACAATAAGAAAAGATGCTCCAATTAATTTTTCTCTTCCAAAAAAAGAATGGCTAGAAAATTTTAACGATGAAGAATTTATAAAGATTTGTAATGAATTTGAATTTAGAAGTTTTAGGGATGTTTTTAGAAAGAGAAATTTTGTCAACAATGCTGTGTCTAAAAGTGAAGACAACTTAAATATTGGAGGATTAGATTTAGGAGAAGCAGAAAATATTTTGGATGATAAAGAAGATAAAGCTATAAACGAGGAAAATGTAAATAAAGATTTATTAGCGGAGCTGAAAGTTATGTTGAATCTTATAAATAGCGAAATAACAAATCCTGATCTTGAAACTATTTTAAATGAGACTGGTGCATTTGATGCTGATGATGCTAAAGATAAATTAGTCAAAACGCTAAAAGATGAGAATCTTTTTGATCTATATGAAAAAATAGAAAGGCCAATAATTTCTATTTTGAAAGAAATGAAAAAGAATGGAATTTACTTAGATACAAATATTTTGAAAGAGCAAAGTGAAATATTTGGTAAAAGATTAAAAGTGCTTGAAAAAGAAATTCATAAAGATGCTGAAGAGGAATTTAATATTTCTTCACCAAAACAGCTCGGATATATTTTATATGAAAAGTTAAAGCTAGGAGAAAAAATAAAAAAGACAGCTGGAGGCGCGCTTTCTACTAACGCAGCACAACTAGAAAAATTAAAAGAAAATAATAAAATTGTAAGAGATGTTTTAGAATATAGAGAGCTCAGTAAATTACTTTCAACCTATATAGATACTTTACCAAATCATATAGAAGGAGACGGAAAAATACATTCTTCATTTATACAAACAGGCAGCAGTACAGGTAGATTTTCTTCTGAAGCTCCAAATTTACAAAATCTACCAGTTAAAAGTGAAGACGGACTATCTGTACGAAAAGCATTTTTATCTGAGACAGGATTTAAATTTATTTCAATTGATTATTCTCAGATTGATTTGCGTAGTATGGCAATCTTATCTAAAGATCCAAATCTTCTAGATATTTTTAAAGCTGGCACTGATGTGCATACTGGAGTTGCGGCTAGAGTTTTTAAAGTGAAAGAAAGTGAAGTGAATAGTGAAATGCGTAGACATGCCAAAACAATAAATTTTGGGATTCTTTATGGAATGGGCGTGTCTGCCTTAAAAGAATCTATGAAAGTAGACAGAAAAGAAGCTCAAGAATTTTATGATGAGTATAAAAAAACTTTCAAGGTGATGATTGAATATTTAGAGAAGGTGAAGGCAGATGCTTTTAAAAATGGTTACACTGAAACTCTTTTTAAAAGAAGAAGACAGGTTCCACTTTTAAAATCTAAGCTTCCATTTCTAAAAGCACAAGGCGAAAGAATAGCAATTAATGCAGGAGTACAAGGAACTACAGCCGATATTCTAAAACTGGCAATGATAGATGTAGACGAATATATTAAAAAAAATAATTTAGAAAAAGAAATAAAAATACTTTTACAAATTCACGATGAATTAGTTTTTGAAATTAAAAATGAATTAATAGAAAAGGAGAGTGAAAACTTAAAAAATATTTTTGAAAATGTTTTAGTAAAAAGATTAAAAGATAAAGAATGGGAGAATATCTTTTTACAAGATACCGCTGTAGATGTGGTACCTTTAAAAACAGAATCTAAAAATGGTAAGAGTTTGTATGATTTAAAAAAATAAAAGTATGTTTTATATTATCTTTGGTACAAATTTTAAAAAAAGAGAATTGGCGAGACAGAAAATAAAAAATCTTTTAAATAAAGAAAAGATGGATTTTGATACACTTTTAGAAGTGCCAAAAATAATAGCGGATAATTACACTTTATTGCCGAGCTATTTTAGTGGAGCTTCTCTTTTTGGAGAAAAGATTTTAATAAATATGGAAAATCTTTTAACAAAAGAAGAGACTAGAGAATATATATATAAAAATCTAAAAATAATGTCTGAAAGCGCAAATGTATTTTTACTTGATGAGCCTTTTGCTCTTTCGGCTTCATTTCAAAAAGTGGAGAGAGATTTGGAAAAGTTAGGAATAAAGGGGCATAGTTTTGATGCTAGTGAAGAAAAAGAAATAAAAGATGTTGAACCATTTTATCTTTGTGAGCTTATTGAGAAAAGAGACAGAAAAGGCGCTTGGCAAGAATGGAAAAAGATATATGAAGAATGGGGCGATACAGAAGCTATGGCAGTGCACGGAGCTCTTTGGTGGAAATGGAAAAGTATTTGGTCAGCATTTCTTGAAGGAGATAAAAGAAATTATTTTAAATATAGATTGGCAAGTAAAGAAATTAAATATTCAAAAGAAGAAATAGAAAATTTTGGAAAAGAAATATCTTTTATGGCTATGCGTGCAAATAGAGGTGAGTCAAATTTAATGCGAGATATGGAAAAACTTATCTTAAAAATCTAGTATTTTACAATAGATTTTACTACTTGACAAGATTGATAATAAGGTCTATAATTAAGGAATAGGTGGGTTTATAAGAATTATTTAAAATAAAATTATGAAAAAAACATTAATAACAACATTTATAATAGCAATAGCTTTTTTAGGATTTTTATCTTTAGATGAAGCAAATGCTGGATATTGGTATACAGCGCCAGCACCTTATACAAGCCCTTGGTCAAGTAGCTTGTTTGGAGGAAATCTTTTAGGTGGTAATAGTTATTATGATAATTATAACAGTGGTTATTATAATACTGGATACTCTTATCCATATAGTTACAATACTGGGTATACAACTTATCCATATAACTATAATTCTGGTTATAATTACAATTATACAAATTACAATTATCAAAATTATAGCTATAGTTCAAATCCTTATTACACAACATATCCTTCTTATTCATATCCTAGTTATAATACATATTCTTACCCTAGCACTTATTATGGAAATTATGGGAACTCTTACTATCCATATAATAACGGATATAATAATTATGGAAATGGTGGTTGGTACGGTAGCGCAGGTATTAGTATAGCTTGGTAATCTAAATAAAATAAAAGCACCCTTATGGGGTGTTTTTATTTTTATAGACTTTTTATAAAAAATTTGATATTATAGCTAGTATATTTTACTACTAGTAAAATTATGCCCTTGTAGCTCAGTCGGTAGAGCAGCTGCCTTTTAAGCAGAAGGTCGCAGGTCCGATTCCTGCCGGGGGCACAATAAAATACGGGGTTGCCTTAAGGCAACCCCGTATTTTATTTTTTAATGTGTTATAATAATTTTGCTCACAAGTAAATAAAGCGTAAGAAAACTAACAGAGTAGTCGTTGTTCGTGTATAACATAGGCATTCTATGAGGAAACAGGAACAACGGCAACGCTGTTACTTGTGAGCACCTTATGGGGTGCCTATTTTATTTTTATAACTTATATATGAAAAAACCTTTATTTATCGTTTCTATTTTAGTTCTAGTAGTATTCTTTATTTATACATTTGTATATGCTGCTCCACTCTATAAACAAGGACAGACATTAAATCCTTCATGTTCTCCAGATAATTTGGACTGTACAGTAGATATTTCTATAGGTAACCAAGAAATTTTATATAGTAAACCAATATATTCTCAAAATATTCAATGGGAACATGATAGAGGTACGGATGAAATTACAGGTAGTAATACTTATAAACTTAACTCTCATAATATATATGGTATGTATGAATATATAAGTAAAGATATTAATATAAATGCCGTAGAAGCAAACGTCTGGAATAGAAATTTGAATAGTGATGTAATAATGAAAATCTATATTAGAGGTAACCTATCTAACTTCAACCCTAACACTATAAGTCCAGATTACTCTATGGTTATAAACCATAACAATATGCCACATAAGTCCAATACTGGTGGGTTTAGATTTAATCTGTCCAATCAAGTTAATGTTTTAAAAGGTCAATATTTATTTATTATTTGGGAAGCTCCTAATACAAATGAGCTTAGTGTTGGTATGTTTAATTCAAACTCTTCTTCTACTCCTTATAGACATAATTTTCTTTTAGGCACTACTGGTTCCTCACTTATAGGTACCAATTTACCACTCTATTCTTCAGCAACTTTTAAGTTGTATGGAAACACAGATATTACAGCAAATTTTGTAGATCAACTAGGATCAGAATTAATATTGAATCCCGGATTTGAGTTGCTTGGAGGTCCAAATATTTTTAGTTCATGGAGCAATGATGCAGGTAATGGAACTCATGGGAAGGAAGATGCTACCTCTACTGTTTATTCAGGCTCTCATGCTATAAAACTTTCTTATCTGGGAGGTGCTTGGTTTACTAGTCAGTTGGCTCAGAAAATAAATGTCATTCCAGGAGAGAAGTATAGATTATCTTTTTGGACTAGGGGTGATGGAATAAATGCTGGTAAGTATGCTTTATATGATATTTCCCATAGTTCGTATATAGAAGGTACAGAAACGGGTATTACTACTGGTGTGGTTGGAAATCAATATAAAGAAGTGATTGTTGATTTTATAGTACCTAATGGAAGTACTATAATAAAATTATTTTTACTTTCTCCCGGTGTCGAAGGTTCCTATGCTTACTTTGATGATGTTTCTATAAAAAAGATTACAACTTTACGTGTACCAATTTCCGTTAGTTTAGAAACTATATTGAATAATTTGGCCTTACCTGATAGTGTAAATATTAGTTTTAGTGATCCGACCTCAAAAATGATTTCAAAAAATGTACAAGATGCAATACTGGAGGCATATAACAAAATATCAACTTCTACTAATGGTGTAAGTGGAAATAATATACCCAGATTAATACTTCCTGATACTATTTATGCTGTTGTGGGGGATAAACTACAACTTTTCTTTAGAGGTATAATTGAAGCTCAAAATCCCTATAACTTACCTTATATTGTAAATTCTTCCGTTGGTAATTCTTATCCTAGATATTTTGAGTTTACTCCTACACTATCAGATTTGGGAGATAAATCATTTACTATAAAAGTGTTGGACTATGATTATACTCCTCTTATTTCTAAGACTATAAACATAAAAGTGTCTAATCCTGATAAACAACCAGATTTTCCAAAAAATATTCTTATAGTTGGAGACTCTCTAACTGCTGCAGGAGTTTGGCAAACAGAATTATATAGAAGACTTACCCAAAGCGGAGGTAGTCCATCAGGGCTGGGTTTTCAAAATATTAATTTTATAGGAGATAAGGTGTTGCCAGGCTATTCACAACAGGCCTATGTAGGATTTGGTGGCTGGTCCTATCCTTTATATATTGGGACAAGTGGTGAAAATAGAGGTCATGTTCTGGAGGGTAGTTTTGATAAAGATAAGTCAGATGTAGGTTCTACATGGAGAGACTCAAATGGAGGTATTTGGACTATAGTATATGCTATTAATGGATTAAAAGTTTTTGGCACGGGTACATTACCATCCAGTGGAACTTTAACTCATGTATCAGGAGCTAGTCACACTGATGATATAGTGTATTCTTCATCTAATACTGAACCTCAGACCCCATTCTGGGATACTCAAAATAACAAATTTTCTATCTCATCTTGGGCACAAAGAAATGGTTATTCAGACATAGATGCGGCATATATATTACTAGGCTGGAATAGTGTGGGAACACCAAATAAAACAGATTATTCTTCTTATATAGATCAAGTAAAAACTTTTCTAGATCAATTACACACAGATTTCCCTAATGTGATAGTTAGAATTATAGGAATTCAAGTTCCTTCTGTTAATGGTGGACTGGGAAATAATTATGGAGCCAGTGGAGGATTGTCTGAATATTATGGAACATTAAAATCTGCAAATAATATGAATATAGCTTATCAAAATCTAGCAAATGATCCCACTTATTCTTCGTGGGTTAAGTTTATATCTCCAGCTTCACAATTTGATTCTGAATATAATATGCCACAAGCTCTAACTCCAGTTAATAGTCGTAGTAATATAACTGAATATAGAGGTACAAATGGAGTCCATCCTAGTGATAGTGGATATTATCAAATAGCAGATTCTGTTTATAGAGAATTTGTTAATACATTTTTATCAAATTAATCAATCTTAATAAATAAATGAAGAACAAATTAATAATATTCTGTCTATTGTATCTGTGTATTAATTTTGTTTCAGCAAATAATGGCAAAATTGTAAATGGATATGCTTGGGGTGAAAATGTGGGTTGGGTAAAATTCTCAACAGATGAAAATTTTGTAACTATACAAGATAATATCTTAGTTGGATTTGCTTGGGACTCTATATTTGGTTGGTTAAATTTGTCTCCAAATAATGGTGGAGTTAAAAATGATGGAAAAGGAAATCTAACAGGATTTGCTTGGAGTCAGAATGGGGGATGGGTAGATTTTTCAGGAGTAAAAATAAATAAAAATGGAAAATTTCAAGGTACGGCCTCAGGTCCTATATATGGAAGATTGTCATTTGATTGTGAGGAATGTAATGTTACCATCGATTGGAAATACCTGTCCTCTTCTACACCGTCCACCAATAAAAATGGAAGTATTATTACTGCTACACCAATTGACTCAATTGATCAAAATAATAATAAAGAAATAAGTTCTAGTAGTAATTCCATTTTAAATTTCAATTTTTCTAAAACTTTAAAATTAGGCAGTAAAGGTATAGAGGTTTCAAATTTACAAATACTCCTAAAGAGATTAGGTTACTTTCATTATACTGAAATCACAGATTATTTTGGAAGTATTACTAAGGCAGCAGTTGTAGATTTTCAAAAAATATATAATATAGATCCTATAGGAATAGTTGGACCGCAAACTAGATCTAAACTAAACAAATTAATCGTTAAGGATTTAAATGATAACAAATTAACAAACATACATACTAATAATAATTTTTCTAGGGATCTTAAAGAAGGAATGATTGGAAATGATGTGATGCAGTTACAAAAGCTATTAATTGATTTGGGATACAATATTCCTGAAGGTCCTACCGATTACTTTGGTAAACAAACATTAAAAGCACTTATAAATTATCAAATAAATAATAATATTAAACCAAGTATTGGATATTTTGGTCCTATAACTAAAGAAAAGATTACGAGTGAATAATATATTTTAAAGTTTATGCTATTATTTAAATATAAATAATATGTCTATACTTTGGAAATTTTTAGGAATATTTATGATAATTTGGCTAGTGTGGTATTTCACAGGTGGACCACAAAGGTCGTCGGAGGTGAAACCGTACGTGCGTTATGATTATGATGAAAACGTAATTTACAGATCAAATACTGACCTAGAAACTGGAGCAAAAGAAATGATAAATGTTAACCCTGAAAATGTACAAGGAGGCTTAAATACTTTACAAAATAATTTTGAGAATCCTAGTTTTACAAAAGAGGAGAATTAAAAAATAAAATGCGGAGTTGCCGAAGGCGACTCCGCATTTTATTTTTTAAAATCTTACTTTTGACACTCTCTACAAAATACCGTTGTCCTACCAGCTACAGTATCTTTTTCTAAAATATTTCCGCAAACTTTACATTTTTCACCAGCTCTTTTATACACTTTGTGTAATCTTGCATAATTACCTCGACTTCCATCGGCTAACAAATAATTTGATACTGAAGAGCCACCATGCTTTATAGCTAAACTCAAAATATTTTTTATATTTTTATATAGCAAGGAAATTTCTCTCTCATTTAGACTTTTACAACTTCTCATCGGTAAAACTTTGGAAGCAAAACAAACCTCGTCAGCGTAAATATTTCCGCATCCATTCACAATAGATTGTTCAAGTAAAACAGCTTTTATGTTTTTATTTTTCTTTTTCAATTCATTTTTGAAATAGTTGAAAGTGAACTCTTTATCAAAAGGTTCTAGTCCAATATTTTTAAAGTGGCCTTGCTTCTTAGCTTCTAAAAGATTGTTATAAAAAAGTACATAGCCGAACATTCTTACATCATTGTAAAAAAGTTTTCCATTATTTAAATTAAATATAATAGCGGTGTGTTTGTTAGGTAAATCATCAGTATAGCTTTTGGTAATTGGATGTCCTCCAAGAGTTTTTTCTTTATTTTTTCCTACAAAAACTAATTGCCCAGTCATTTTTAAATGTATTACTAATACAGACTCATTATCTAATTCTATTATTAAATTTTTAGCAATTCTTCTAATTTCTTTTATCTTTCTTCCTCTTAGTCCTTCTAAAAATTTTTCAGTTTTGGCTTTACTTTCCTTCCTGCTTGTACCATTTCCAGAAACAATTTTTGATTTTAGAATTTCTACTTCAAATATTTTACTTCCAACTATCTTACTCACAAGCCCAAGACGAAGTGATTCTACCTCTGGCAATTCTGGCATACTTTTATCTTAAAAATTTTAAAGCGTTTTTAATAATTTCGCTCGCATTTAATTTTGAAAATTTAGTAGATAATTCATTTTTTAAATTATTAATGGCATTATTTATATCTTTTTCATTATATCCTAAAGATGATAGAGCTAGTCTTGCGTCAGATTCTTCAGCGAATTTACTATCAACAGGGGAATGTTTAATAAATTCTGAAAGTTTACCTTTTAATTCTATAATAATTTTTTCACAAGTTTTTTTACCAATACCGGGTATTCCAGAGAGCATATTTGCATCTCCATTTTCAATAGCAAAGGCAATATTTTGCACACTAGATATTGAAAGCATTGTTAGAGCAGATCTTGGACCCACTCCAGATACAGTAATCAACTTTTCAAAAATACTTAATTCATCTTTACTTTCAAAACCATATAAGTCTAGAGCATCTTCTTTAACTATTGTATGTATTAACAATTCCATTTTTTCATTTTCGATTTTAGACAATAAAGTATTTATAGTTGTAAAAACTTTATATCCAACCCCACCACTTGTAAGTATGGTTAAAGATTTTTCATCTATATTTTTAATAGTCCCAGTTATATAACCAATCATTTGTGTATAATATCATTTTTTATATATATTAAAAAGGTATAATAGTATATATAATATGAAATATATCTTATCTTTATTTTTTAAGCATTATTTTAATTTCAAAGGATTGGCAAATAGAAAAGATTTTAATCTTTATATATTGTGTTATTTAATTATAATACCTCTACTAATTATAGTGTTTATTTCAGTTCTATTTAAAAGTTCATCATATATAGCAATATATTTATTTATATTATTATTAATGTATGGCATAATAATTTTTATTCCAACATTAGCTATTCTTATAAGAAGAATTAGAGATTTACAAATAAAATTTTGGTTTCTTTTATTTTTATTTATCCCTATTGTTTGTTTTGGTTTTATTTCAAATAAAATTTTAGTATATATATTTTCTATTTCTATTTTATATTTTTTGTCAGTTTTAATTATTAAAAAGGGAACATATAAAGAAAAAGCAAAATTAATAATATAAAAACCGCCACTACGGCGGTTTTATTAAATTATTTAATTAATTTTTAGTATTTTTTGCCTCACAAACACATTCTCCGTCTGGATTGCACACACAAGTAATTTCTTTTTTATTTTCTTCTACATTGCCACAAACACATTCTCCGTCTGGATTGCACACACAAGTAATTTCTTTTTTATTTTCTTCTACATTGCCACAAACACATTCTCCGTCTGGGCCACATACACAGGTATTTTCAAAATCAGAGTATTCTATATATGTTCTTTTCACTGCAAAATAATAAATTATAGCTCCAAAAATATTTAAAAACCAAAGCACTAAAATCCATACTGGTTTATAATCAATATCTTTTCTAATAGCATGCACAAGCATCCAAACCCAAAAAGCAACAAGAGCTAAAAGTATTATTGTAAATATAGTACCTAATCCTGCAACCATAGGCATAAAGTTTAAAAAGTAATTGTTAATCATATTATTATTTTTATTAATTTTATCTTTATAAAAATCTCCCATATCATTAGTATTTTGACTATAATTATAATATATAGGCATAATATGTTCTTCTGGGGGAATATTATTATTTTGTGCATTTACAAAAACTATACCACCAATAAATAAAAATGTAGCAATTATACCCAAACTTGATTTTAATAAAATATTTTTCATATTAAGATTTTTTGATTAATTTTTAATTGTTATAAATTAAGTATAAATCAAAAAGTAAATAAATAAATCTTGACAGATTAAAAATAAAGTATATATTAAGACACTTTATTTTTTTTCAAAAATATAGTATTATATAGTTAATCTTAAAATATTTAATTAAATAAAGAAAATTTATAAATTTTATGGCAGTAACCAAAACAGCAAAAAGAGCTATTCGTCAGGCAGCTAATAGAAAATTAGTAAATGATAAAAGAAAGAAAATGATGAAAGAGTCAGTAAAAAGTACTCGGGCATTAATTTCTAAGAAAGATAAGAATGGAGCGGAGAAAAATCTTTCAAATACTTTTGCAGCATTAGATAAAGCAGCAAAAGGAGGAATTATTAAAAAAGGTACCGCTGATAGAAAAAAGTCTAGACTTTCAAAAGCTATTAACCAATTAGGAAAATAATAGTAAAAGGGCGGCGGCTATGCCGCCGCCCTTTTAAAAAGCTCTCGTAGTTCAACGGATAGAATGCAGGTTTGCGGTACCTGCGATCCAAGTTCGATTCTTGGCGAGAGCACAAATTAAAGTTGTGATATAATTTTTGCATGGAATATGATTATGAATCAGAGATAAAAAATAAAGATCTAAGAAAGCAAAATATTAAGATAACCCAAAAATCTTTATCAGAATCTTGGTTAAAGACTAAAATAAAAAACTTTTCAGAGAAATGGGGCTTTTCTTATAAAAAAGTAGAGAGTGAAATTAAGGAGAATAAAATAGTTGCAGCTAGTTTTGCAAAAGATCCAAGTAAACAGAACTTTTACCAAACACAAGCATTAGTTTTTTTAAATTCAATGGAATCTGTAGAAAGGGCAGAACAGCTACCTTCTTCAGGTTCTAATTCTATATTTATAGTAGACGGAAAACTTTTAAAAGGAAGTGAAATTTTCGAAAAAAAGAATCATAAATCAATTGATTTTCAAATTACTTTGAAAAATGGAAAAGTAATTTTAGCTTCTCATAAATACACAAAAGAAGCTGGAGGAGCACAAGATAATCAACGAAATGATTTAATAAATTTTGTGTTTGAAGCGGAAAAATATTCTGGTAACTTTATTTTTGCTGTAATTGCAGATGGAGAATATTATAAAAGAGATAAAACTTGGACTGGGTTTGTAAAAAATAAAGAGAATTCTAAAGTAAAAATTTTTACTATGGATAACTTTGAAGATAAAATAAAAAATCTATGATAAGTAGAAAAGTACAACATGGCCAATATTTTACAAAGAATAATCCTTTTTATTTAAATTCTTTTAAAGAATGGTTTGATCTTATACCAAAAAAAGAGAGATTTTTAGAACCATTTGCAGGGTCAAATAATTTATTAAAAATGATTAGCGAAGTTTATGGTAATTTTGAATTTGGTAGCTTTGATATTGAACCGCCTAAAGAAAATTTATTTAAAATTAGTAAAATTATAAAGCAAGATACTTTAAAAAATATGCCAGAAGGGTATGATTTTATAGTTACTAACCCTCCGTATCTTGCTAAAAACTCTTCTACACGTAAAGGTTTGAAGTGGCACGAGAATAATAGACATGACGATTTATATAAATTTTGTCTCGAAAAAATGTTAGACAAATATAATTTTGTGGCAGCTATAATTCCAGAGTCCTTTATTGTTGCAAATTTATTTCATGATAGACTTTATGGAGTAATTTCTTTAACACAAGAAATGTTTTCCGATACAGATTGTCCTGTATGTATCGCTTTATTTACGGATATAAAAACAAAAAAAGAAAATAACATAGACATATATGATTTTAAGATTTGGCAAATGGAGAAATATATAGGAACTAAAAATGAATTAAATAAAAAGAGTGCTAAGAAACTAGCAGTAATAAATAAAGTTAATTTTATCTTTAATGATAAAAATGGACCAATTGGCCTATTTGGAGTTGATAATACAAAAGAAAGTACAATTAAGTTTGTATACGGTAAGGATATTAGTTCAGATAATATAAAAGTGACATCACGCGCAATAACTAGAATTTCTATAAATTTTAATTTAACTTCTTTAGAAGTTGACAGAATAATTTCAAGAAGCAATGAAATTTTAGAAGATTATAGAAATGAGACTCAAGATGTTTTTATGACAGCTTTTAAAGGATTAAGACAAGACGGTAAATATAGGCGTCGTTTAGATTTTGCAACAGCTGAAAGAATATTAAATAAAGCAATAGATGATTTAATATTTAAAAATATGAATATTAAAGATAATATTAAAAAATATAAGTTTAACCAAGATCAAAAGATTCAGTTAAAATTAGAACTTTTTTAAACTTTATCTATCAAACAGTCTATAAACCAAAATCGCATAAGCGATAGTCACATTCAAAGACTCTTTTAGTCCTAGCATCGGTATCTCTACTATTTTGTCAGATATTTCTAAAACTTCTTTTTGGATTCCGTCTGTCTCACTTCCTACTATTATTGCAACATTTTTATTATCAATTTTTAAATTTTTATAATCTTCGCTTTTCTCATTTTGCTCAAGGGCTACGATTTCAAAATCTTTCTTTTTTAATTCTTCTACCAAATCTAAAATATTTTCTCTGTATTCCCAAGATATTTCATCTTCACTTCCGAGAGAAGTTTTTATAAAATCTTTTCGCTTTTTATTTTGTCCAGCATATTTTGCTGAAGTCTCAAAAGGGGTAGGGGTTATACCGCAAAGATAAATTTTATCTATTCCAATTCCAGAACTGGTTCTAAATATCGACCCAACATTTAATGAGCTTCTAATATTATTTAAAATTACTATTTTCATTTTACTATAATACAAGATTTATCTTAAAATTAAAAGAAAATATCACTCTTAAATTAAGAGTGATATTTATTATTTTGATTAGATATTTTAAGCTTCAGAGCTATAGGAAGAAGTATTTTCATCTATAGGAGTATCTTCATCCATTTCTAGAATATTTTTAACTTCATCTTTCACATCTTCTACTTTTTCAGAGATATTTTCTGCAGTATCTTCTATTTTATCTTTTAATTTATCTATTTGTTCATCCATATTTTTATTTTTTATTATTATTTTTTTAATAAAGTTAATAAATGGCAACCATTTCTAATATAGCATTTTTTGTCTATTTATGCTATACTTTTCAAACAAAATATGGAAGTGTGGCCGAGTGCAAAAGAATATTTTGCAGGCACCGGTCTTGAAAATTCAAGACCAACACGCTATATTTATTTTGTTGGTTTTAATTTTAAAATATGGAAGTGTGGCCGAGTG
>CAZIHL010000009.1:0-19236 GCA_964538815.1 uncultured Candidatus Saccharibacteria bacterium | reverse complement strand
TAATTGTACCTGTTGCATTTACAAAGTCAGCAAAGAATTCAAATGTCTTTGATGAATTTGCGTTAACTGCTTGGAATAGAGAGAATGGAAGAACAACTGATGAAGTTCCTGATCCAATTGTTCCTCTTTGTCCTAGGATTGCTCCTGTCTCATCTTTTAAGATAAGATTTGAGATATTACCTAAGTTTACTCCTGAAGCTCCAGGTGTAAGTGTAAGATCAATTTGATTTACAGTTACTCCTTCATTTTGACCTCCAGCCATTGTATAAGAACCAATCTTAACTCCTTGTTGTGTTGTAGTGATTGATGATCCTGAGAATGCTGAATTCTTTGTGAATGTAGCATCTGAAGCACCAACAGTTACAGAATTTGAAGTTTGAGAAATAATTTGAGTATTCTTTGATTGTTGTCCTTGTACTTGGAAATTAGTTAATGCAGCTGTTACAGTTTGAGCTGAGATATTAGTACCATTTGAGTTTCTTAAATCACCTTTAACTTCAATAGTTATAGGTGATCCAGTATTTACAATGATACCACCCATATTATTAATAGGTAATGTTGATGATGCAGCTAAAGTGTCTGATCCTCCAGATGTTACAGCCATACCATTAACATACACAGAAATATTAGTAATTGTATCTGAAGCTACAGATCCTGATAGATTAAGTGTTGCTGACATTAATTTAACAGGTTCTCCTAAAGCTGTAAGAGTAAATTTACCAATAGTTTGATTATTTCCACCTACTGTTGCTTTTTGCGCTGTAAACGCTGAATCTGGTGAAAGGATAACACATCCATTTGTACAAGATTGAATTGTTACAGTTTGACCTACTAAATTATAACTTGGATTCATTGTAGGCATAGCATACACTCCAGCTAATTGAGCATCTTGTAGTAAGAAGTCAGAACCTTGTTCAAGAGTTACATAGAATGTTCTTCCTGATCCAGCTGTGATGTCTCCACGAACATTAATGTTGTGGAATCCTGCTCTAATAAATGAAGTTCCTGAGAATGAAATTCTTCCCATAGCATCTACTGCTACTGCATTACCAACTTGTACTCCATCAATGAAGAGTTTTACATTTGATAAAGCTGAGTAATCTGCTGAACCAATCATTTTGAAGCTAGCTCCAGCTAAATTAGAATCTCTATTTGTAGTGATTGTTCCTGCCCACACATTTACATTTTGATTACCAACATCAACTGTTGTTTGATTTGTACCTGTTGCAATTGTAGCACCTACTACTGTTGCTGAACCAATTGGTAGATTAGGACCATTTAATCCAGATAATGTAGCTGCTGGTGAGCCTGAAACTGTTAAACCAGTTAGAGATACTCCAACTGATTGTCCTGATGATGTAGCTGCAATATCAGCATATACTGAAATTGTCTTTGAACCTGTAACTGAAAATATTCCAGTTCCATAGTTAAAGTTAACAGTTCCATCAGCTAATACAGATGCTGCATCGCTAATTCTTGTATTACCATCATATAGATATACATTTGCTAATGTAGAATTATTTGATACACCTGTTCTGTTTAATTTTAATCCAGTCACAATACCTGTACCTGAGAAAGTGAAATCTGCAAGTTTAGCATGTGCTGAGTTTTCTACTAGTACATTATTTGGTTGTACTGAAGAAAGTCCTACTGTTACAGCTCCTGTTGTAGGATTTGTAGGATTTGTAGGATTTGTAGGATTTGTAGGGGTTGTAGAACCTCCACAATTCGCATTAGCATAAGCTCTTGTTGAAGCAAAGAAATTACCTGTTCCTTTTGTTAAATTAAAAGGTGCAAGAACTTCTGCTGCATGAGCTTCTTGATATTTAATAACTGCATTCTTTGTTAACATTCCAAAGTATGAAGTTTCATTCCCAGGAGAACCAGCTCCAGTTGAAGTAATGATATGTCCTTGAGAATTTAAAAATTTCTGAAGCTGTAATACTTGAGCTCCAGTGCTGCCTAATTTCATATTCTGTGTGAATTGAAAACAAGCAGATGTTGTGGTTACAGTCTGAGCTGAAGCAAATAATACTCCAGCTAGAGCACCCGCTGAGATAGCAGCTGCTGCTGCTGTCTTTAATTTGAAATTCATAAAATTTTTTATAAAATTTATAATTTTTTGATCTTATAGTGATCGAGAAATAAAATATTTTTTAACGCTCTCGACAAGCAAATATTTTATCCCTTTAACAAGATCAATCGTTGTTTAATAAATTATCTTTCGTAAGAAAACAATTTAACTACGATTGAAAATAAACACATTATTAGGGTTAATATTAACTAATAATAACTAATAAATTTTTCTAATCTGCGCCTATATTCTATTGCCAACGATCAATCTAGTTTTTTGTGATACCTATAAATTACTTATAAATGTATCTCAAATACCAGAGGACGCCCTAAACCAGAGATAGGTCGTCTATATATAATATATCACAAATAAAATAAATAAAAAGTAGAAATATCAAAAACAAATGCAATAGTTAAAAATGTTAAGATTTTAAGAAAAATCCTTAATTATTTAAAATGTATTTACTCCATCTTTTTTCACCTATTTTTTTTAATTTATTTTCTATTACAAGATCATTTAATTCTCTTTGTATAGTTTTAATTGAGCATCCTATTATTTTTTTTGAAATGTCGTTTATAGATACTTCTACCCCTCTTGAAAAAAGACCTAGAATTTGATCCCTTCTGTTGTCTTTTCTGTCTTTATTTTGCTTTGCTTTATTTGTATTATTATTTAAAATTATTGGTTTAATATATTTATTTTCCAATTCTAAACTTTTATCTTTTTTAATGTCCTTTATGATTTGTCCTTTATGATTTTTGTCGTTTATAGATTTTTCTTCTTTTTCTATTTTTTGATTTTTCTTATCTTTAAAAGATAAATCTAAATCATTAAAATTAAATTTTGAATTTCTTTCTGAGAGAATATCAAAAGATGTATTTTTATTTATAGTTTGAATTTGTTTTTCATTTGAAAATGATAAAAGGTTTTCTTCTTCTAAAATTAGAATATCATTTTTTGAAAAAACAAATTGTTTTTTAACTAAAATATTTTCTAATATTCTTAATGCTTCTATTATTATAGAACAATTCATTTTAGATATAAGATTAGTGTCTTTTGCTATAGTTAAATAAGATATTAAAAGTGTTATAGAGTTGAGAGCTTTTTTGTATAAATCAAAAATATTCTCATCATCATTAAATATTAAAATGTTGATATTTTTTAAAAATTTATTTGCTTCATTTCTGATTTCTATTTTAATATTTTCTGTGTCCTTTAAAAATTGAGAAATTAAATAAATAGCAGTGATGAGCTTTTCTGTTTTCTTAGCTATTAGTAAATTGTGATAATTGTTATCATTCTCCATATTTATGTCTTTTATAATTTACTTAATTTATTTTTTAAATACTATACCTTTTTCATTAAAATATCAAGTATTTAATTTGTCTTTTGTGTTATGTCTTTTATACTAAAAATATAATGTCTTTTATAGAAAAAAATATATTACTATGTCTTTTATAATTTACATACTCTTATTAAAAATAAAAGACATTTTTATATGATGTCTTTTTTATTTTTATATTTTATTTATAAAGGACAATATATAAATATTATTATGTCTTTTATAGAAAAATATCAATATTGTCCTTTATAAGTTATTTAACTTTTCCACATGTTATAATTTTAATAAATTAAAAGTTTTAAATTATGAAAAATAATACTGAAAATAATAGTAGAAAACAAGCTGAATTAGATTTTCCATTCAAGACAAAAAAAGACAACATAATAAGAGATAGTGTTATATCTATAATATGTTTTGTTATTGGTATATTTATTTTTTTGTCTTCTTTTAATTTGGCAGGAAAAATTGGTAATTTAGCATTTTCCGGAATATATTTTGTTTTTGGCTGGATTTCATTTTTACTTTTTATTTTATTTTTTGTATATGGCTATAAATTTTGGGTCCAAAAAGATAATACAAAAATAGGATTTTTTATCATAATCACAACTTTTATTTTTATCTTTTCAATTACTACATTTACCACATCGCTAGGATTTGCTTTCGGTGGATATATATCTACTTTCTTGAGTAATATTTTAAAAAATAATTTAGGTAAATTTTTGCCTCCTATAATATCTTTTGCTGTAGGACTTATATCTTTTATATTTTTATATGAAGATAGACCTCGTATAAATATCAAAAATGAAAAAATAAAAGATGTAAATAATTTAGTTTTAGAAAAAAGTAATAAAGTAAGAAAAAATATTTTTCAAAAAATTAGAGACTTTTTTATATTTACAAAAAATATTTCTACAAAAAAAACAAATATCAATGAAAATAATATTGATGAAGAAATTGAAGAAGAAAATAATTTACATCTAGAATTATTAAATGGATTTTCTAAAATAGAAGATAAGAATAATAATGAAGAAGTAAAAGATGAAATCAATTCTCCTGAAATAAAAGAACTGCAAAAAGCAAAAGAAAAATCTGAAAGTGAGAGATTGCAAAGTATAAAAGAAGAAAGTAAACCAGTTGTAATAGAAGAAAAATTTGTACCACCACCTCTATCACTTCTTAATAGCGACTCTGGAAAAAGTTCTGCTGGAGATTCTAAATTTAAAATGAATGTAATACAAAAAGTTCTTGATCAATTTAATATTCCAGTTGAAATGGGAGAGGTCACTGTCGGACCATCAGTAACACAATTTACATTAAAACCAGCTCAAGGAGTGCCAGTCCGAAAAATTCTTGGTCTTAAAGATAATTTACAAATGGCACTCTCTGCTACAAATATTCATATTGAAGCACCAATTCCAGGAAAGCCATTTGTAGGTATTGAAATACCCAATGAAAAGAAAACAACTCTTGGTCTTCGCTCACTTCTTGAAATTGCAGAATTCCAAGCAGGATCTCCCCTTACATTAGCCATTGGAAAAAATATTATTGGTAAGCCAGTTATTTCAGATTTAGCAAAAATGCCACACCTGCTTGTTGCTGGAGCAACAGGTACTGGTAAATCTGTTACCCTTCACAATCTCATACTTTCACTTCTTTATAAAAATTCACCTCACGATCTTAAACTTATTATTCTTGATCCGAAAAGAGTAGAGTTCACTGCTTATAATTCTTTACCGCATTTATATACTCCTATTATTAAAGATCCAAAGACCGCTATCAAATCTCTCAACTGGGCGGCACAAGAAATGGATAGAAGATATGATGTACTTGGTGAATATGGTGTACCAAACTTGGGAGATTATAATAAAAAAATATTTTTCCCAGCGTTTGAAAAAGCTAAAAGAAAAAATAATGATGGTGACACAGTAAAGGGTCTTCCTCCAAAAATGCCTTATATTGTGATTATTTTTGATGAGTTTAATGATTTTATGTTAACTTATCCAAAAGAGATTACTCCTATTATTACATCGCTTACTCAAAAAGCTCGTGCTGCCGGTATTCATCTTATACTTGCAACTCAAAGACCAGATGTAAAAGTAATTACAGGTACAATTAAAGCTAATATACCATCAAGAATAGCTCTTAAAACAACTTCTCAAATAGACTCTCGCACAATTCTCGATCAAGCTGGCGCTGAAGACCTACTTGGAAATGGAGATATGTTATATATGAATGGATCAACTATTATTCGTGTACAAGCTCCTTTTGTATCTTCTGAAGAAATAAAATCTATTATTGATAACATAAAAAAGAGATATGATAACTTTATACCTGACTCTATTGATATTCAAAAAATAAAAATATCAATTAATGCTACAAGTGGTTATAAAGAAATGGAGGAAGGAGAAAGAAGAAATCCAACAGAAGAGCCGACTGATGATGAAGATTATATGAGTGCTCGTGATTATGTTATTTCTACAGGAAAAGCTTCCACCAGCAGTCTTCAAACTGCTTTTCGTTGGGGGTATAATAAATCTGCTCGTATTATAAATGATTTAGAATCATATGGAATTATTGGTCCAGCTATAAATGGGCGCCATAGAGAAGTGTTGTTTGGTAAAAATACTGAAAGTGAAGTAGAAAAACTTGAAAGAGAGCTAAAAGAAATGGCTGAAGAGAATTAGATATGCAAAACTTAAAGCAAAAACCTTTTAGAGATAAATTTAAAAATTATCTATTACTTATTTTTTTTATATTAATTTTTTTATATTTTATATTTAAAATTCAAAATTTTTTAATAGGCCCTAAGGTAGAAATCTATTCTCCTTTACCTTACTCTATTATTAAAGATGATACTTTTATACTTCAAGGAAATGCAAAAAATGCAAAAAATATATATATAAATGGTAGAGAAATAAATATTAATGAAAATGGAGATTTTGCAGAAAAGCTTATAACAAAAGCACCTTATACTTTAATAATAATAGAAGCTATAGACAACTACGGAAAAACTATTTCTAAAACTATGTCAATTAGTAAAGAATAAAATATCTGTATGCTATAATCAAAATATAAAAATAAAATTATGGCAATAAAAAAGAAAGTTGCAAAAGCAAAAAAAACACTAGGAACAAAAAGTGAAGGCGAAAAATTTAATGCAGATGAATTATTAAAAGAAATTCAACATAAATTTGGTGAAGGAGCTATTATGAAGCTAGGAGAAACTCCAAAAGTAGATGTTGGAGTTATATCAACAGGGTCTATTGGTTTAGACTTCGCTCTTGGTGTTGGTGGGCTTCCTAGAGGAAGAATTGTTGAAATTTATGGTCCTGAATCATCTGGAAAAACCACTCTTACACTACACGTGATTGCAGAAGCTCAAAAAATGGGTGGAACTTGTGCATTTATTGACGCAGAACATGCAATGGACCCAGAATATGCTAAAAAGCTTGGTATAAAAATAAATGAGCTCCTAATCTCTCAACCAGACAATGGAGAGCAAGCTATGGATATCGCTGAGACTCTTGTCCGTAGTGGTAAAATAGATGTGCTTGTAGTTGACTCTGTAGCAGCCCTTACTCCACAAGCCGAAATTGAAGGAGATATGTCTCAAGCCCATGTAGGCCGTCAGGCACGCCTTATGAGTCAAGCTTTACGCAAGCTTACAGCCATCGCACACAAGTCTAAAACAGTAATTATCTTTATAAATCAAATTAGAATGCAAATTGGTATAATGTTTGGTAATCCAGAAACTACACCAGGAGGAAAAGCTTTAAAATTCTATGCTTCTGTGCGTCTTGATATTCGTAAAACTGCTCAAATCAAAAAAGGAGAAGATGTACTTGGCGCTAGAACAAAAGTAAAAGTAGTTAAAAATAAAGTCGCAGCACCATTTAAGTCTACTGAATTTGATATTATGTATGGTGAAGGTATATCAAAAGAAGGAGAACTTTTAGCATTAGGAGAAAAATTTAAATTGATAATAAAATCTGGTACAAGTTATAGTTATGGAGAAGAAAAGCTTGGTCGTGGATATGATGCATCAAGAACTTTCTTAAAAGAAAATCCTAAAATTGCTAAAGATTTAGAAAAACAAATCAGAAAAAGTTTGGAGAATGGAGGTTTAGATTTTACTCCTACAACAGAAGAAACAAAAGAAGACGAACACCCAGATGAAGAATAAAATAAAAAAACTATTTTTATTCTTATTTAAAATATCCTTATTTTATAAGGATATTTTTGTTATACATTTCCGTATCCTCTATTTTTAATAAAAAATGCTCCACAAAAGGAGTTGTCTTCCCGAAGGCCGTCTTGAGAATCGGGAGCTGATTATAGTCGCGAACCAAAGGTTCGCGACTATTTATTTTATATTTACAAACATAAAATAAAATGTTATTGTATATTTTGAAATAAATTCTTTTACATTATAAAAAATAATACAATGAAAAATATTGTTTACATCTTATTATTTATAGCGCAAAGTAATTGTTTTGCGCAAAATAATAGCAATACAATTTTTAAAAAAATTGAAACAGAAACCAAAAATGATTCTCTTTTAATTTTTTGGGATTTTGACACCAGAACAGTTGATTATTTTAGAATAGAAATATCAGACGATGGTATTTTTTTTAAAAAAATTGGCGAAAATATAGATTTTGTTAAGGATAAGCAGACATATAATACTGCTATCAGAATTAATAAAAGCTTATTTGTTTTTAATAGTTTTTTTATTTTTATTCTATTAATAAGTTTTTATAAAAAAACTTATATGAGAAAAATAATGTATATTTTTTTCATAACAATAACATTGTTGTCTTGTCAAAAAAAATCATTAGAAGAAACGAAAGAAGTTTCTTCTAAAAAAATTTTTTTAAGAATAGTGGGAGTAAATAATAATGATTTTTGTTACTCCTACATAAAAATAGCTTATTTGACACCACCTACACAATAGGTGGTTTTTTGCAGTATCCTCTATTTTATGTTATATTTAAACAATCTTGTTAATCCAAAAATACATAATGTATATTTCTTAAATATTTATTTATATTTTTGACACAAGATAAATATTAAAATTATGAATGAAAAAACTACAAAAACCAATGTAGCTCTTGATGAGTATACAAAAATGATACTAGATAAAATAACTCCCATAAAAGAAGATGACATAGTGGAGGGTTCAGTACTAGCTATTACAAATACTGCTGTTTATGTTGATTTAGGTCCAACAGGAACTGGTATTATATATGGTATTGAATATATAAATGCTCGTGATCTTATTAAAAAAACAAACATAGGAGATCTAATTTCTGCAAAAGTAATTTTAAGAGAAGACAAAAATGGATATATTGATTTATCTCTACGCGAAGCAAAACATGCGCTTATTTGGAATGAAGCTGAATCATTACTTAAAGAAAAAAAAGTTCTTTTACTTGTTGTTAAAGAAGCAAATAAAGGAGGACTTATTATGGATTGGAATGGAATAAATGGATTTCTTCCTTCAAGTCAATTAAAAGGAGATAATTACCCTAAAGTAGATGATGGTGCTAAAGATCAAATACTTTCAGAACTTAAAAAACTTATTGGAAAAAGAATTCCTGTTACTATTATTGCCGCTATTCCAAAAGAAGGTAAATTGATATTTAGCGAGACTACAGATACTTTAGCAGAAGAAATAAAAGAAGATAAAAAATCAAAAGAAAAAGCAGTCAAAACTACAAAGACAATTACAAAGATTGTTTCAAAATATAATCTTGGTGATCAATTAGACGGAGTTGTAACAGGCGTTGTAGATTTTGGTATATTTGTAAAGATTGATAATGAAATAGAAGGCCTTATTCATAAAAGTGAAATTGATTGGGGTCTTGTAGAAAATACAAAAGACTATGCAAAAATTGGAGATACTATAAAAGTAGAAGTTATTGAAATCAAAGATGATAAAATCTCTTTATCAATGAAGAAATTAAAAGAGAATCCATGGATATCCGCTTCAAAAAAATATAAAAAAGGAGACACTGTAAATGGAGTTGTTATCAGATTTAACAAGCATGGAGCTCTTGTATCAATAGAAGAAGGAGTTGCAGGACTTATACATATTTCTGACTTTGAAACCGAAGATAAAATGAAAGAAGCTTTATCACTTGGAAAAGTATATGCTTTTGAAATCACTTTATTTGACGGAAAAGAAGAAAAAATGACTTTAACTCTAAAGAAATAATGCCTTAAACAAACAAAAAACATACTATTTACAATAGTGTGTTTTTTTATTACAATATATAAATTGTTCATTTTAAAAATAAAATAATGAGTGACGAAAAAAAAGAAATTTATGATGGCGTAGAAATAAGACCAGCCATCATCTTGCCGCACGGGTGTAATAAAACCATGAATTTATTAGTGAATCACGGAGAGTCTTATCTTATAAAAAGACTTGTAGAGAGCGGATCTTTAAAATTACAAGATTTGCTCCCTTCTGCATTTTATAAATTCGAAGGATATTTAAATAAAGAATTTGAAAAAAAAAATTGAGAAAATGCTAACAAAAAAGATTGTATTTATTACAATCTTTTTATTTTTCTTTCAATATTTCCTTCAAAAATATTTTTATTCTCTCTAAAACTTTTTCGCTTTTTAAAATTTCTCTTTCGTCTTCCCTGGTATTTCCTAAAACATATCTTTGAACAACATCCCCATGTGGAGGAATAAGTCCGTCCTTCCCCGTTCCTTTTGGTGCAATACCAATACGTAATCTGTAAAATTCCTTACTATTTAATTTTTCAATAATATCTTTGAGTCCATTATGTCCTCCGTCATTTTTATTTATTGAAAGCCGAACATCTCCTATTGGTAAATCTTTATCGTCATACATTACAATAATATTTTTACTATTTTCTTTTGCGAAATTCTTATTCTTTAAAAAATCTTTTAAAGCTTTTCCTGATTCATTCATAAAAGTATCAGGAATAAAAATATTAATATCAAAATCTTTTAAAAGATTATTAAATTCTATATCTTTTTTTAAATATTCAAATACAAGTCTTCCAGCATTATGTCGAGTAAGTTCATATTTTTTACCAGAATTTCCAAGTGGGAATAATAAATATTTCATTTATATATTATATATTATATATTATATATTACAAAAATTTGCTCAATATATATATGCTATGTTATAATTTTTAAAATTAAATTATGAATACTACTTTTAATGACTTAATAAATAATTTTATAAATGATTCTATTGACAACCCGTACAGTTTACTCCTTACCTTAATAGTTTTCATATTTATACTATCATTATTTATCGCTATTTTTTCAAAAAAACTTAGACGAAATTTAATAAAATGGAAAATTTTAGAAAAAAATGAATCTCCTGGTAAACTTTTATTATTAATACTTTCTATACTTATAATTATAAAATTAATTCAATCTTTTATAATTCAGCCCTTTCTAGTCGATGGAGGTTCTATGCTTCCGAATCTTCAATCTGGAGAATTACTTCTAATAGATAAATTAACTTTTGATGTCAACAATTTAAAACGTGGTGATATTATAGTCTTTAGACATGTAAAAAATGATCAATATGATGGTAGATTTTTTATAAAAAGATTAATCGGACTTCCAGGAGATACTGTTACAGTAGAAAATGGTGTAACGACAATTTATAATAAAGAAAATCCTGATGGTATGATTTTAGACGAAAGTTTTATAAAACATAAAGATAATATTAAAAATTTAAATATAACTTTAAACAATAACGAATACGTAGCCTTTGGAGATAACAGAGCAGAAAGTTATGATTCTAGAAGTTGGGGTGTAATTAATAAAAAGGATATTTCTGGAAAAGCTGTATTTAGAATATATCCATTTAATGAAATAACTACAGATCCCGGGCGAGTATTTATAAATTTTATTAAAAAATAAAATTTATAAATTAGAGAAAACTTTTATAATAAAATTAAGAAAAATGAAAAAAATAAACAAAAAAGAATCTACAAATAACAAAATAAAAGAGACAATCAATTCTCTAAAAGGTATGAATGATATATTTGGAGACAAGTATTATCAATATCAAGGAATGTTTGAGAAAGCACAAGAAATATCTGTATATTATGGATTTAAACCGATTGAAACTCCAGCTTTAGAAAAAGAAGATGTCTTTATAAAAACTGTAGGAGAAAATTCTGATATTGTAGAAAAAGAAATTTACAATTTCAAAACAAAAGGTGGTGATAGGATAGCTCTTAGGCCAGAATATACCGCAAGTATAATGCGAAGCTATATTGAAAATGGAATGATGAATATGCCACAACCTCTAATGTTTTATAGTTATGGAAAAGTTTGGAGACATGACAATCCACAGAAAGGAAGATTAAGAGAATTTAGACAATTTAATTTAGAAATAATGGGTACTGAAAAATCTATTGCTGATGCTCTTATTATAAGAACTATTATGACTATATTAAAAGAATATGGATTTGAAGATTTAATTATAGATATAAATAGTATAGGAGATAAAGATGATAAAGCTGTTTTTATAAAAGAACTTTTATCATATTATAAAAAACATATTGGTAAAATGTGTAAAGAATGCCAGCAAAGAATAATAAAAAACCCCCTTCGTCTACTTGATTGTAAAAATGAAATATGCCAACAATTTAAAGAATTAGCTCCAGCGTCTATAAATTATTTGAGTACAGAATCAAAAAAACATTTTCGTGAAGTATTGCAATATCTTGAAGAAATGGGTATAGACTACAGAATAAATAATTCACTTGTTCGTGGGCTTGATTATTATACACATACAATTTTTGAAGTGATTAAAATAGAAAAAGAAATAAATGAAAATGATACTAATAAAGAAATTAGTATAACTGGTGGTGGAAGATATAATTATTTATCTCAAGAGCTTGGGAGTAAAAAAGAAATACCTTCTGTTGGGGCTGGTCTTGGTATAGACAGAATAATGATGTTTAAAGAATGTAAACATCTAGAACCGAAAATTATAAAAAAACCTAAAATTTATTTCTTGCAACTTGGTTTTGAAGCGAAATTAAAATCTCTGACTATAATGGAAATTTTAAGAGAAAATAAAATACCAGTTTATCAAAATCTTTCTAAAGAATCTCTATCAAATCAATTGGCAAATGTAGATAAACTAGGTATACCTTATTGTATTATTTTTGGACAAAAAGAAGCTTTGGACTCTACTGTAATAGTTCGCAATATGAAAACTCATTCTCAAGATATTATAGAAATAAATAAATTATCTGAACATTTAAAAAAGTTGAAATAATTTGGTTTCTGTGCTAAAATAAACAAGTTAATTCATATGGCAAATACAAATATAAAAGTAAATAAAAGAGAAAAAGATAGTTCTCTTATTGTGCTTCATAAATTTCAAAAAAAAGTTCAAGAAAGTGGGATTTTACCTAAAGTAAGAAGTAAAAGATATAATAATCGCGCTGAATCAAAAGCTAAAATTAAAAAGGGTAAAATTAAAAAAATTAAAAGTGGAGTTAAATACGAAGAATTGAAACGACTTGGCAAACTCGTAAGAAAAGTAAGAAAATAAAATGATTCTAGAGTCTAAAAATTTAATAGTAAATAAGAAAAAAGGGCTTTTAGATAAAGCTCTTTTTTCTAATATTCAAAAAATAAAAAAAGATATTTTAGGAGAAAAATATTTTCTCTCTGTAAATTTTGTCTCCCCTATCATAGCTCAAAAATTAAATATAGATTATCGTCAAAAAGATTATATACCAAATATATTATCATTTCCATTATCTAAACAAGAAGGAGAAATTTTTATCTGCTTATCTATTGTTAGAAAAGAAGCAAAAAAATTTTCTATGTCTTATAGAGAATTCTTAATTTTTATTATTATTCATGGAGTTTTGCATCTAAAAGGACTAGAACATGGAGATAAAATGCAAAAATTAGAAGAAAAAATCTTTAAAAAATTTATGTTAAAATGATAAGTATGAGTAAAGATAAATCTCATCTTATTGTTGGTATTGATATAGGTAGCAACACTACAAAATTATGTGCCGTAACACATTCAGAAAATCCGAATATTATTCCGGAAATTTTAGATTTGGTAGAAGTAGAATCACAAGGTGTTTATAAAGGTAATATAATAGATGAAAAAGAATTAATAAATACTCTATACAAAATTATTAAAGAAACTAAAGAAAATATTTTTAATAAAAAAACACATATTTTACTTTCTTTAAATGCTGCCGGTATAAATAGTGTCATAAATAATGGTTCTATTTTAAATAGTAGTATAACTAATGAAATAACAAAATTAGATTTAGAGAGATTAGAAAAAGAATCTGCTATATCTGTAGCTAATATTAAAAATAAAAAAATAATTCATACTATACCTATACGGTATAAAATAGATAATAATGAAATAACAAATAATCCGATAGGAATGATAGGTAAAAGAATAGAAGGAAAATTTTTATTTATTTTTTCCCCCACTTTATATGTAGAAAATTTAGAAAAAGTTTTTTCTCAAATAAAAATAAATATAGAAGATATTGTGGTTGGAACATTTGCTGAAAGTGTTGTAATTTTAAATAAAAAACAAAAAACTGCCGGCACTGGTCTTATAAATATTGGACATTCCACTACAAGTATTATTGTATATGAAAACAGTAGTCCTATATTGACATCTATTTTAGGAGTTGGAAGTAATGATTTAACAAATGATATAGCTTTAGGATTGCAAGTATCTCTTGAAGATGCTGAAAATATAAAAATAGGTAAAAGTGATTTATCATATTCAAAAAGAAAATTAGAAGAAATAATAGAAGCTAGGTTGGAATTTATCTGTGAAAAAATTAATTTAGAATTAAGTAAAATAAATCGTAAAGAATTATTACCGGGCGGAATTATTTTAACTGGTGGTGGTAGTAAACTATCAAACATAGACCAAATATTTAAAAATAATTTAAAATTACCTATAAAATTTGCAAATCAAGAAATAAGAGAATATTCTAATAATCAAATTATAGACTCCTGCTATGCTAGAGTTTATGGATTAACATTTTTAGCCCCTATTGTATCTACAAATTATTCTATTAAAAATATATTTAAAAATATATTTTTAAATATACAATCTTTATTTAAAAAAATATTGCCTTAAAAACATTAATTAAACACAATATTAAAATTTGGCAACTCTTTGCATTTTTTATTTGTGTTTGATATACTTTTTCTACTTAATAAGTATAAGAAATATGGCTAAAACATTACCTGAAATTCAAAGTTTTGCAAGAATAAAAGTTATTGGAGTTGGTGGCTCTGGAAAAGGCGCTATAAATCACATGATAAGTTCTAATTTAAAAGGAATTGATTTTATAGCCATGAATACAGATACACAAGATTTGCATAATTGTTTAGCTAGTAAAAAAATTCATCTTGGTAAAAATCTAACCAAAGGTCTTGGTGCTGGCATGGATCCTGATATTGGTAGAAGAAGCGCTGAAGAGACAAAAGAAGAAATTCAAGATGCGGTAAAAGGTGCAGATATAGTTTTTATTGCTTGCGGAATGGGAGGAGGAACAGCAACAGGTGCAGCACCTGTAATTGCTAAATGTGCAAAAGAAGAAGGTATTCTTACAGTAGGAATTGTTACTAAACCTTTTTTCTTCGAAGGACAAAAAAGAACAAATATTGCCGAAGGCGGCCTTGTAGAACTTGAAAAAGAAGTAGATGCTTTGATTGTTGTGCCTAATGATAGATTACTTTCTGTTATTGATAGAAATATGCCTGTAAAAGAAGCTTTTAAAATGGTGGATGAAGTATTAAAACAAGCTGTTGATGGTATTGCAGATATCATCAAAACAGCAGGTACTATCAATCTTGATTTTGCGGATATTAAAAGAGTTCTTAAGGATTCTGGTACTGCTCTTATCGGTATTGGTACTGCTAGCGGTGAAAATAGAGCTGTAGAAGCAGCTAAAAATGCAATATCTTCACCTCTTCTTGATGTTTCAATCAATGGAGCAAAGGGTCTATTGTATGCTATTTATGGTAATGAAAACTTATCAATGTACGAAGTCTCTGAAGCCGCTAAAATTATCACAGAATCAGTAGATAAAGATGCTACTATTATCTTCGGTATTGTTAATAGTGACACTTTGAAAAAAGATGAATTAAAGATAGTTGTAATAGCAACCAAATTCCCCACCAACTATAGAATGCCTAATAAAAATCAGCCATTATTTGTAAATATAAACAACGACTCTCTAGATAAAGAAGAAAAATTAAAACCTATAAAAGAAGAAAAAGAACAAAATTCTTTTACAAATACATTATCAAATGTTTTAAAAAATAAAAAAACAGAACCTTCTATATCTGAAGAAGAAATAAAAATTAAAAGAAAACAAGAATTAAATAATGAATTAGATGAAGATAATTTATTAGATATAAAAAGAATAAAAAATGACAAACCTAAAAATGATATCTTTTTAGAAGATGATGACGAGGATACCGATTGGAATATGTTGCCTCCATTTTTAAGAAAAAAAAAATAAAATGATATAAAAATAATCTTTAAAAACTACTTAAATAAAGTAGTTTTTAATTTATATTATTTTCTTGTATAATATACAAATATGGAGAAAAATTTTTATGATTTAATTATAGTTGGTGGTGGGCCTGCAGGAGCTGCGGCAGCAGTATATGCGGCTCGTAAAAGACTTAAAACAGCCCTTATTCTAAAAGAATGGGGCGGACAATCAATTGTAAGTGAAGATATTCAAAATTGGATTGGTACAGCTCATATTTCTGGAAATGATTTGGCTAAAAATCTTGAAAATCATGTAAAAGAATACGCTGAGGATATAGTAGAAATTAAAGTTGGAAACCTTGTGGTAAAAACTGAAGAAGTGGAAGATAAAAAAATAAAATTGACTTTAGAAAATGGAGAAGAAGTTTTTGGTAAATCACTCCTTATAACAACTGGATCAAATAGAAGAAAACTAACTATCCCTGGTGCTGCTGAATTTGAGTACAAAGGTGTAACATATTGTGCATCATGTGATGGGCCTATGTTTTCTGGAATGGATGTAGTTGTAATTGGTGGAGGTAATGCTGGATTTGAGTCAGCAGCACAACTTCTCGCCTACTGTAATAGTGTTACTTTGCTTGCAAGAAGTCATGCAAGGGCTGAAAAAATAACAATAGATAAATTAACAGCCAATCCAAAATTTAAATTATATACCCATACTACTCTAAAAGAAATTCATGGTGAAAATTTTGTAAATGGAATAACATTCTTGAATGATAAAGGAGAAGAAGTAAAACTTGAAACAAATGGAATATTTGTAGAAGCAGGGCAAATCCCTTCAACAGAATGGGCTAAAAATCTTGTAGAGTTAGACGAGATAGGAAAAATCAAAATTGATCCATGGACAGGACGAGCTAATAAAGACCTACTAGTATGGTCGGCTGGAGATTGTACAAATATACTTTATCATCAAAATAATATTGCAGCTGGTGAAGCTGTAAAAGCTCTTGAAGATATTTATAAAACTCTAAGCACTCAATAATAAAATATATGAGAATAAATTTTTCGACAAACATTTTTTAAAGCGAACCCCGCTACGCGAAAGCTTCAAAAAATGTTTCTCTTCAAATTTATTATTAAAAAATATGGCATCCACCAAAGATTTTCTAGACTTCGTCTTAGATCAAATAAAAGATGAAGAATTGGTAAGATATAAGAAAATGTTTGGTGAATATGCTATATATTATGATGAAAAAGTTATTGGTTTTATTTGTGATAATAAATTCTATTTAAAAGACACGCAAAAAGGTAGAGAGTTTGTAGGTGAAGAAAATTTAAAAATTGGTCACCCCTACCCTCGTGCTAAAGAATATATTCTTCTTGAAGAAGAGATAGAAGATAGAGACTTTTTAAATGAGTTAATTGGAATTACAAGAGAAGAATTAGATAAATAATATTAAAAATATAAAAATAATTTATGAAAAGTATTTTTAATAGAAACAAATAATTATTAAAGGCTATAAAATCCTGCAAAATAATGCAGTATTTTTGTTAAGAGAAAGAATTTGTAGTGTATGTTATAATGTTTTCGTTTATTTCAAAAAAAATATGAAAAATACAAATATAGTAGAACAAATCAAAAGACAAACTAAAATAGTGGCAACAATTGGTCCAGCTACTCACGAGGTACCAATGCTTACCAAAATGATTGATGCAGGTATAAATGTAGCAAGACTAAATATGAGTCATGGTGATCACAAAGAACATGGCGAGAGAATTAAAAATATTAGAAAAGCTTGCGAAGAAACATCTGCAAGTCTCGGAATTCTTCTTGACCTTGCAGGACCAAAAATCCGCACAGGAGAAGTAAAAGGAGAAAGTATTAAGCTTGTAGAAGGTAAAAAAATTACCCTAACGACTGATGATGTAGTAAGTACAGGTGAAGAATTAACTGTAAAATATAAAAATCTTGCAAAAGAAGTAAAAGTTGGAGGATATGTTTTACTAGATGACGGAAGAAGAAAATTACTTGTAGAAAAAATAAATGGAAATAAAGTAATTTGTAAAATTATTATCGGAGGAGACATTAAAGCAAGAAGAGGTGTGAATATGCCAGGAGCACACCTTTCCATTTCAGCAATCACAGAAAAAGATGAGAATGATATAAAGTTTGCTATCAAAAATAAAGTAGACTATATTGCTCCATCATTTATCCGAACAGCTGACGATGTTAGAAAATTAAAATCATTATTACCTAAAACTTTTAAACCTTTAATTATTTCTAAAATTGAAACAGAAGAAGCTTTAGAAAAGATAGATGAAATATTAGACGAGTCAGACGGTATTATGATTGCTCGCGGAGATCTTGCAGTTGAAATACCAAGAGAAAGAGTCCCTGTTATTCAAAAGATTTTAAATCAAAAAGCAAAAGAAAAAAGAAAATTAGTAATCACAGCTACACAAATGCTTGAAACTATGATTAACTCCCCTGTACCTACTCGAGCAGAAGTTTCAGATATTGCTAATGCTATATTTGATGGTACTGATGCTGTAATGCTTTCAGAAGAATCAGCAAAAGGAAATTATCCAATAGAAGCTGTCACAATTATGAGAGAGGTTTGTGAAACTACAGATGGCTCTTTGGACAACTTTTATGGAGAATATGATGATTTGACTAATAAGGGTAATTTAAGATTACAAGGAGCTTTACTTGCTGAGTATTCAGATGTTAAATTTATAGTCACTTTTACAAAGTCAGGAGCTACAGCTAGAAAACTTTCAAGCTTTAAAGGTACGAAGCCTATCATAGCTTTAATAGACAATAAAGAAGTTTTAGATAAAAGTCTTTTGAATAGAGGTGTATGGCCAATATTGATAGAAAATAATTTAAAAGATTTAACTACTTTAAAAAATGAAGTTAGAAAAATTTTAATTTCTAAAAAAATAGCTAAAAAAGGAGAAAGTATTGTGATTATAGTCTGTGGTGTAAAATTTGGAAAAGAAAAAGAAGAAACAAATAGTATTATTTTAGAAACTATTTAATAAATAAAAATAAAAAATCAGAATAAATTCTGATTTTTTATTTTGTGTGACCTTACGGGGAATCGGCCACCCTCGTGGATTTTTATTTCGTTTTTAAACTCATAAAAATCTCACTCGCTCAGCCCCGTCGCTCGCGACAAGCACTTCGCTACGCTTCGTCTTGTATACCGCTTCGCTTTTTTCGATTCCCCTCCAGAAAACGTCAATTTAAAAGTAAAAAACACTCGTTCAGAGTGTTTTTTACTTTTAATGTGA
>CAZIHL010000008.1:11524-21950 GCA_964538815.1 uncultured Candidatus Saccharibacteria bacterium | reverse complement strand
GGAGCCAAGTAGAAAAAACAGGGTTTAAAGGCTCTTTAAGTAAATATATAGAGATAGGTGTTGAAGAATTGGCAGAAGACAAGTTGGCAATCTTATTAACAAATAAGTATCAATCATTAGAGGATGCAAAAGATTCACTAGGCGATGTTCAGAGTATTAGGTCTTTATTTTTTGATTTTCAAAAGTATCTTTATAACCTCAATGTTTAATTAAATAATAATATGTCTATTTTTAAATTAAAAGATAATAAAGCAAACCAGTTAAGTCTAATACAGACAGGTTTTGGAAGTGAGTTTGCACTTAGAGATTTTTTTGCTGAAAATGATAATTTATATAATGTTTTAGGGATAAAGTTTCTTGAAAAAGAATATCAAATACCAAATGGAAGAATAGACACTCTTGGTGTAGACGAGAATGGTTCTCCTGTAATCATTGAATATAAATGGAAAGAAAATGATGATGTTTTATCTCAGGGTCTATTTTATCTTGATTGGCTTAGAAATAATAAACCACATTTTGAGTTGTTGGTTAAAAGTAAATTGGGAAATGATATAGAGATTCTATGGAGTAAGCCAAGAGTGATTTTAATGGCTCAAGGTTTTAATAGGTATATAAAATCGGCAGTAAGAACAATACAAAATGTAGAGCTTAAAACATACAATGTTTATGAAAACGATATTTTGCAAATAGAAAATGAGTATAGTCCTTATCCAGAAAATGTGAAAGAAAATAAGATTGTTACGAAAGATATCAAAGATGAAGAAGAGATATTTAATTTAGATAAACACCTTTCCAAAACTAATGAGATTTTAATAAAAAAGTTTAACGATATAAGAGAACTTTTATTATCTTTACCAGATGTTGAAGAGTTGTCAGAGCAAAAGAGCGGTATTACCTATAGAACTACAAAGAGTTTTGTTCGTTTTGAGTTTAGAATTAATTCAATACAAATACTTGTAAGGGAATCTTCTTACGAAATTGATAATAAAAATATAATCAAAAATATTTCTCAAAATCACTGGGGATATTTAGGCCTTATTAAAATGACTGAAGATTCTGATATGGAATACATATATAAAATTATTAAAGAATCTTATAATTCAACTTTATAGAATAAAGTATTTGTCTTACTTTAATTTTTCTTCTACCATATCCCAATTTATGACTTTTCTTATAGCAGAACATAGAGAAGGGTAAGAGGGTGATGATTGGTGTGCGTTTTTGATTGCTTTTTTTAATTATTTTTCTTCTACTCCTGAGACTTCACAAAGCCAGAGTAACATAGGGGGACAATTGATATGATTGAAAATATACTTTGCATCTCTATTATTATCTTTTCTATTATAATATCCAGCACCATTATACTCTTCAAGCCAGCCAATCCAATGTTCTTTTTGTGAACCATACCAAGGATTCATATCATTTTTAGACAATCTTCCCATTTTCAATAAATCTTTTTCAAACTTATAAGCGTGTTTAGATTTTTCTTCCTTATCTTGTATTAGTTTTAAGAGTTTTTTGTAGTTCATGTTTTTTGTGGATAAAAGTTGATTTTTAAATATTATTATGATATGATTTTAATATCATTATGAAAGAGACCCTTATGTGGATGCGTCCACATCGGGGGCTTTTTCTTTTAAGTCTTATTTGAGAACTTGTGATAAATCTCATTCAAAAAGGTTATATCTATATTTTTGTTTCTTATTAAAAATGAACATTTATTTTCGTCAGGGGCGATAACAGAATGTAAGACATTGTTATCTCTCATAAACTCTACAACACAACCAAAATCACCATCACCAGTTATTATTATTGATTCTTCAAAATCTTTTGTATAAAAATCTGATACAGATTTCAACACAAGTTCAGCATCACAGTTGCCTTTAATTTTCTCACCAACAGAAATAGTCTGTTTAAATATCAAAATATATCCAGCACTTTGCAAATATTCATAAAACTTAACTCTATCTGGCACAAGACCGATAAATAAAAATACTTTTGATGGATTATATTTTTGTCTTAGCCATCCACGAAACTTTTTATAGTCAATTTCAAAACCTAATTCTTTTGCAGAGCGATACAAGTTGTTTCCATCAATATAAATATTTAGTCTCATATAATTATTACAATTTTAACATATTAAAGATTATTTTTTAATTACTTTTTTAGTCATTTTCTTCTATAATCGATCGTCGAACATTGTCCCAAACTCGGAGCCAAGTAGGGTCTTCTGATAGTTTGAGAATAAAATCAAAATTATAAAATACTGAATAATATCATATTTGCCGCCATTGTGTTTATTATAATATGAATTATTGCAGGGGGAATGATGGATTTTGATTTTTCAAAAGCATATGCTGTAACCATTCCGAGAAAAATAGTAAAGATAATACTAGAAAAATTAAAATGTAAAATTCCAAAAATTAAGGAACTTACTAATGCAGAAATAATAAAATTATACTTTTGTCTTAAAAATTTAAACAACACACCTTTAAAAAGTAATTCTTCTGAAAAAGGTCCAAGTAATGCTGTAAAGAGTTTTAGATTTATCAAATTTATCCAAAGACTATCACTAAGTTCAGGCTTTGTTAACTCTGCTGTATTATTCTGAAAAAATAAACTGAGTAAACTGCTAAAAAGAAGAACAATTAACCCTAAAAGAAGACTTATAAAATAGCATTTGGTTTTTATTTCGTTAAATCCTAAATATTTATAACTTATTTTATTTTTATTGGCAAAATAAAATACAGGAATTAAAATACTTATAACAGATCCCAGATTAAAAATCATTGTTTTTATACCATTATTAAAATTTGTAAGGTATGTGGTTAGGGTAAAAATTCCAATAATGATAAGACAGGAAATAAATATTTTTATTATAGTTTTACCATTCCAAATATTGATAGATTGATTTTGTAAATTCATAATTATGATTTTAACATGTAATTAATTATTATATATATTCTACACCAAATTACTTTATAATAAGCATTTAATAAGTAATAGAGTTATGAGGTCGTATAATAAAATGATTCTAATTTCGGTTAGAAGAGGATTAAATGTAAATTGCTTTATGTCTTTTTTTGGCTAATTTTATGCTATATTAGATAAATAATAGTTAACTCTAAGGTTTTCAAACCATCTGTATGTTTAATAGATATTTATTGTCCTTAAAATCTGAAAGATTAGCATTTATTCTTCTTTTATCTTTTATTTTAATATTTCTTTTTTCTCCAAAAACTTCTCTGGCTGCGAGCTGGTATAACTCTAATTGGCCATATCGTGTAAAAGTTACGATTGATCATACTAAGGCTAGCTCTACTTTGACTGATTTTCCAGTTTATTTAAATTTAAATAATTTCAATAGTAATTTCTTTTCTCATATTCGCTCTGACGGAGGAGATGTCCGAATTACTGAAAGTGACGGAGTAACTGAAATTCCTCGTGAAGTAGTCTCAGTAAATACTACTTCTTCAACTGGAGAAGTTTACTTTAAGGCTTCTAGTATATCTTCTGCTACAGATACAATTTTTTACATATATTATGGTAATGCTAGCGCTACAGAGCCAGTCGCTTCATCTACTTATGGAGCACAAAACGTCTGGACGAATGGATATGTAGGAGTGTGGCATTTGCAATCAACGTCGTGGCTTGACTCGACTAGTAATAGTTATAACGGTATTGGATATAACAACGTATCAACTACTTCAGGCCCATTAGGTAATGCAGTAGTTTCTGATGGAGGTACAAAATATATTGATTTTGGTGACAAAAGTAATTTTGACTTCGGTACAAATAATTTTACATTATCATCTTGAGCATATAGAAAAAGTGGCTTTGGTGCGTGGAAGACATCTATATTATCTAAATGGAATACTGGAGGTAGCCCAGGAACAAATGAATTATCTTTAACTTTAGGCGGCGGATCAAACGGCCTACAAACAAAACCTAGTTTTTCTATAGAATCTGGTAATATAACTTATACCGCAGAAGGAAACACGACCTTAAATAATACGTGGTATTACATAACTGGTATGCGTGATGCTTCATACATTAGATTATTCGTAAATGGTATGCAAGCAGCAAACACGAATATTGGTAATGTCGCTGTTAATAATGTACCTGGGCGAACATTGAAATTAGCTAAAATCGACGTAAGCTCGTATGGTCTAGATGGTCGCGCAGATGAGGCGAGAATATCTAATGTTGCACGTTCTTCAAGTTGGGTTTCCGCAGAATATGCAAATCAAAACTCACCAAGCACTTTTTATTCTGTAGGTCAAGAGGAAATTTCTGCTAGTGTTCCTGTAGTTAACACTCTTTCAGCATCTTCTACCACTTCTTCTTTTGTCACTTTAAGTGGAGAGATTACTAGTGATGGCGGAGCAACTATTATTGAGAGAGGTATAGTTTATGCAACTTCAAGTGCCCCAACTATTTTAGACAATAAAGCAACCTCTTCGGGTACTTTAGGTAGTTATACTATTAACTTAAACTCTTTAATACCAGGCACTACTTATCACTATCGTGCTTATGCTATTAATTCGGAAGGTATTAGTTATGGTTCAGATAACACTTTCACCACTTTATCTTTACAAATTTTAAAAGTGGTTATTGATTACACCAAAGTAAGTAGTGATTTAACTGATTTTCCAGTATACATCAATCTAAATAATTTAGGATCTTTTACTACTCTGGAGGCAAATAGTATTCGAGTTTATACAAATAATACTTTAACCAATGAAATCCCCAGAGAAATTGTAAGTAATAAAGAGATGTATTTTAAAGCAAATCTTTCTAGTTTTACAGATACCACCTTTTATATATCTTACGATGGTGCTCGTCCTGATTATGCTAAAAATTCTACTTATGGAGCACAAAACGTCTGGACAAATGGATATGAAGCTGTTTACCATCTAGATTCAGACTTTACTGATAGTACAGCAAATGCAAATAATATGTCAGGTAATGGCGGTGTTATAGCAGGTAATGTTACTGGAAAACTTGGCTCAGCAACTAATTTTGATGGGATAGATGATTATTTAGAAGCTCAAAATATGTCATTTACTACTGGCACAGGAACTCTTTCTGTGTGGACAAATCTTAACAGTAAAAATGATTACGACGGTTTTATTTCAGCTTCTGATAATCTTGGGCTATTAATTGGAAATGATATAAATCACAAACTTGTGTTTAATTGGGACGGAAGTTTAGATGAGAATGAGTGGACTAATAATTTATCTTTACCTATTAATAAAGATTTATATGTTGCTGTAGCTGTAAGTAGTAATCAAGCTGTTGGATATGTTGGTAATAGTGGAATACTTAATTCAGATACGAATACTAATACAAATAATTCTCACACTTTTCACGACGTGATAATTGGAAGCGATAGAAAGTTGATTAACAGAAATATTGATGGTTGGATAGATGAGGCACGATTAAGTAATATTGCACGTTCATCGGGCTGGATTTCCACCGAATACAACAACCAAAATTCACCTAATACATTTTATTACCTGAATAATGTTCCGAGGACTGTCCCTGATTCACCAACAATAGGTTCTGCAAATGTAGGGATAGATCAGGTAGCAATAACTTTTACGCCACCGATAAATTACGGCAATTCTCCGATAACTAATTACACAGTTATATCTACACCTGGAAATATTTTAGCCACAGGATCTACTTCACCAATAATAGTTACCGGCCTTTCTAGGGGTATCAATTACACTTTTAAGGTAAAAGCAACTAATGCTATAGGTGATAGTATTTATTCTAGCTCGACTAATCAAATAACTACATTAGATACTCCTAGTGCACCTCAAAACTTAGCCGCCACAGTCAAAGGAAGTAGTATGGATCTCTCGTGGACACCACCAACAAATGATGGTGGCCAACCAGTTACTGATTATATTATACAGTATCAAAAGACTGTTGGTGGATCTTGGTATACATTTCCAGATGGAACAAGTACTCAAGCAACAACAACAGTGACAGGTCTATCTAATGCTAATTCATATGATTTTCGAGTAGCTGCTGTGAATTCTGTTGGTCAAGGATCTTGGAGTAGTGTTGTTAGTGCTACTCCAGGAGAGCCGGCTCAAGTTATTATTCAAAGTTTTTCAGATACTTCTAATCCAAGCATAGCAACCAATATTCGTATTACTAATGAAGGTTTTCAAGCCTATGAATATCATTATACTTGGTGTGTAACGGATTCCTTATCAAATCTATGTGGTGGAGGAGATGATGTATCTTATTCTACTGCCGCTAAACTCATTCAACCAGGAGAAAACTTTGATACCACTCTAAACTCAAATGTTCCTAATCCAGGAAATTACTATTTCCATATTGTTGCTAACTATGGATCAGCTTCATCAACCGCCATTCAATTTTTCTCTACTTTAGATCAAGATCCACCAACTTTTAATTCTGCATCCATAGATACTTCTGGTACAATTTTAACAATCAATTGGACGGAGATAACTTCACCACCTATCATGGGATCTAATGGGTTAAGTCTACAAGGATTAACTCATGGAGCAGTTATTTTAAATAATATAACTAACTCAGGGACAACTACCACCGCAAATCTTTCTCGACCTATTTATGCAGACGAATCTCCAACTCTTAGCTATAGTACTAGCACTGGGACTTTTTCTGACTCAGCGAGTGCTCCTAATTATGTAGTTGGATTTACAAATAAAAGTATTATCAATAATTCTAATCAAAATTTCAATCATCCACCTCAAGCAGACTTTGTTTTCTCTACCAGCAGTGATCCATTAGTCAGTTTTATAAATTCTTCTAGTGATAGCGATGGTCCGCTAACTCAGTTTAGTTGGCTTTTTGGTGATGGGTCTACTTCTAGTCTAGAAAACCCAACCCATACGTATGTTCTAAATGGTAATTATACTGTTACTTTGACCGTCACAGATAATGCAGGAGCTCAGGCTTCTACCACTAAAACTTTTACCATATCTCAAGCTCAAACTAGTCCAAGTGTCACTACTTTAGGAGTAAATTCTTTAGGAAGTGATACTGCTACTCTTTTAGGGGAAGTTACAAACACCGGCAATGCTAATCTAACAGAATTAGGTTTTCAATATGGATTAATAAGTGGTAATTTAGATCATGTGGCTACCACTACTCCAGTTACTGGTAATTTTAGTTTAAATTTAACAGGTTTAAATGATGAGACTACTTATTATTATCGTAGTTTTGCTAGAAATTCAGAGGGAGTTAGTTATGGTAGTGAGCAGAGTTTTACTACTTTAGATATTAATGCTCCCAATTTAATCAATATTCAAGTACAAAATATTAGTCAGACTGGAGCCACTATAACCTGGGCTACTAACGAATTAGCTACCAGTAAAGTAATTTATAGTTCTGATTTAAGTTATGCTTCTAGCACAGAATCTAGCACTACTACCACTAATCATAGTCTTATTTTAGGTAATTTACTCCCAGAAACCATCTATAATTATAAGGTTATTTCAGCCGACATGTCTAATAATACCAGCACTTCAACTAGTGGAATCTTCACTACTTTAACTCAATCTAGTAATATTATTAGTAATACTGGTTCAGCAGGTTCTGTTTCTCCATTAATTTTATCACCTGGTAGTTTATCAGATATTTCTAAAGATAAGGTAGTTATAACTTATCAAAATTCTAATAATTCTTTATCAAGTTTAGGGTTAAGTTGTAATTTTAGTCAGGATTTAAAACTAGGCATGACAAGTCCCGAAGTGAAGTGTCTTCAAGTAGCATTAAATCATCTTGGATTTACTGTTTCCTTGTCTGGTACTGGTTCAATAGGAGAGGAGTCTAATTATTTTGGAATAAAAACTAAACAAGCTGTAGAAAAATTCCAAGATCTTTATAGTCAAGAAGTTTTAGTGCCAGCAAAATTAATTTCTCCAACTGGGTATTTTGGGAAGAGTACTCAAGAGAAACTTAACATGTTAATTAGTGGAAAAAAAATAGGATGTTAGAGGATTATTTATTAACGATCAATAGAATTATTATTATATTAAACACAGCAGTCAGTAATTGTTTAAATAGATAATTATTACAATTTTAATATATTAAAAATTATTTTTTAATTACTTCTCTATTTACTTTCTTCAATAATACTTTGTTAAATCTTGTCTAAAGTTATAAGTATAATTTTTATTTTAATATTTATTTATTAAAATTAGACTTATATGAATATTTTTAATATATGATAAAATATATATATGAATAGCAAACAAATAGTTTATCTTTCTGCTATGATTGGGGCAACAGTTGGAAGTTTTATCCCTGCATTGTGGGGAGCTGACGCATTTTCACTTTCTTCTATTTTGTTTAGTATAGTTTTAGGGTTTTTTGGTATTTGGATTGGTTATAGAATAGCTTATTAATTTTTTATGATATTATTTAAGTATAATAGAAGATTTTTAATGTAATTAATTTACTATTTCATTTTATGAAAATAAAATCTAATGTATGGCTTTTATTTATAATCTTATTTATTTTAGTTTTTAATATTAAAAATGTTTTTGCTTTACAAATAAAAAATATACATGTCGGAACAAAAGTCTCAGATCCTTATTGGATTGAAGTGTTGAATGATACTGGAGTTATCGATGATTTGAGTGATTATGGAATATTGAGCTACAAACCAGGGCTTTCTAAACCTGAAACAAATCATCGTATAAGTAAAAGAAATGAAAGTGATGATTTAAGCGTGAAAGACAATACGATATTTTATATATCAAATTCAAAAATAGAACCTTCAATTTCTGAGAAGGTATTTTATAGCGCTTTTTCTGTTGCAGCAAATGGAGGAACCATATCAATTACTGATAAGTATGATAAGGTTATAACTTGTATTAGTTATAAAAATGCAAATTGTTCTAATAAAAATAGTGGAAATGAAAACACAAACTCTTCTTCTACAAATTCTACTACAACTGCAAGTAGTACAAATTCCGAAAATGAAATAATTAAGTATGTATATATTCCACTAAATAATCAAAGTATTTATGGAGATATAAAAGTTCTTCTTCCAGAAGAAAAAATAGTTCCAGCTTTAGCAGAAGTTAAATACACATTGAAAGCTATCGATTCAAATAAGAATGTGGTATCTCCACTTGATTTTCATTGGAGTTTTGGTGATGGAGGAGAGAAATTCGGAAAAGATGTTTCTTATACATATGTTTATCCTGGTGATTATATTTTAATAGCTACAGCGGATGGTTATACAAGTGGTGGTCAAGCAAGAATGAATGTAAAAGTTATAAAACCTGATCTAAAAATTATTAGAGTCGGAGGAGGTGAGAAAGATAATATGATCGATATACAAAATAATACAGATTATGATTTATTTTTATCAGGATTTAGATTGCTTGTGGATAATAAAAAATATATTTTACCTAATAATTTTTTAATAGCAAAAAATAAGACAATACATATTTCTGGTGAAGCAATAGGGTTTAAATTACCAGCTTTTAATGTGTCTTTACTTTATCCAAATGAAAATCTTTTAACTAGTTATGTCAAAGAAATAAATTTTGCAACAGATACTAGTATAATAGCTACAAACACTTTAAATATATTAGATATAAGTAGTGTAAGTATAATAAATATTTCTGACTCAAATGTTATAAATTCAATTCCAGAAACTTCTTTTAAAAATAAAATGTCTACAAATTTTAATAAAAAACTAGTTCAAAGTGTTGAAAATTCTTCAGAAAATACTGAAAAATTTAGTACAGTTAATAATATTGAAAATAAAGATTTTATAATAATAAAAAAGCTTGTATTGGAAAGTGATGTAAAAACTACTAAAAATCTTAAAGCTTTAAGTAAAATTGCATTAGAAAATGATAAAGTCTTGGAAAATAATAATAAAAATGTGGATACTGGTATAATAGATTGGTTAAAAAGTTTGATATACTAAAGATAATACCTAAAAGATCTTTATGAACGGAAGAAAGATAATTTTGAATATTTTTGTCTTCTCGATTTTAATCGGTGGGTTTTTGTATTATTACATTGGTTCAAATACCGTAGCTCGTGCCGGGGAATTACGTCTTTGTGTGAAAGGAGTCATAAAAACAGATCCTGTTACTGGGAGAGCTGACTATAGTGGTCTTGATTTTACTACCTATCTAACTATTGAATATCCAGAATATAATTGCCCTACTGGCTATGCTATGATGCCTGCCGGTTTTAATTTGAATTTACTTCAATATCCCACATCTACAAATATTTTAGGAGGGAATGCTACATCATCTACCTCTACAGGTGGAGGACAAAATAATCCAAATGCCCCAGGTGATCCTTACTCGGATCTTTTTGGCCAGCTTAATGGGAATAATAACAATAATAATTATGGTAATGGTAACGGTTTAGGTAATGGTAACGGTTTAGG
>CAZIHL010000008.1:0-11424 GCA_964538815.1 uncultured Candidatus Saccharibacteria bacterium | reverse complement strand
AATGGTAACGGTTTAGGCAATGGTAACGGTTTAGGCAATGGTAACGGTTTAGGCGATGGTAACGGTTTAGGAGATGTTCTAGGTAATGGTAACGGTTTAGGTAATGGAAATATTTATGGAAATACTGGGAATGATAGTATGTATCAAGTAAATCAAAATCCTATTATACAAGTAAATCCGTCTCTAGCTAGTGGTAGATTTGAAAATTTAGATCCAAATGATTATAAATATTGTGTACTTTTAACTAGAAATATGAATGTGGGAGCTACAGATGTTTTAACTGGTAATGAAGTATCAGCTTTACAAATGTATTTATATGATAGGGGGTACTTAGATACTACAGTAAATGGAAATTATGATCAAAATACAGCTCAAGCTGTCGCTAAATTTCAATATAGAAATCAGATTGAAGTTAGTGGTATCGTAAAGGCAGATTTGCGTAGCGTATTAAAAGAATTAACTTGTATAAAATATCCAGTTGTATCTTATATATCTAAACCAATCTCACCAACACCTGTTACAGTTAAGGTCAGTACTGGTACGGGTAGTTCTAATTCAAATACTACTCCAAAGACAAATACAACTCCTCCAAAAACTACTATTCCTTCTAAACCAACAACTATAATTCCGCCAACTAAAACTGAACCAATTGAGCCGGTAGCTTCGTCTACTTCTACAGGCACTTTGTCTTCTGTAGAAGGTAATATGTATTTATCAAAAGGTAATATTTTATACTTTACTTATAATACAAAATCAGTAAGACCATTTATTTGTCTTTCTTTAAATAATACAGATTGTACTGATTCAGCTAATTATACACCAGTTACTGAAGGTATTATGCTAAATTTGTATGAGGTAGTTAACTTGTCAAATTTTTGGGCATTTAGTCTGTACAATAGTCAGATTTGGGGAGCATTAGGTGATAAAACTAGAATTTATTTAAAAAATAGTCAGAACGCTAAAGATTATTCTATGTATATAGTAAATGTCTTGAATTAAAATAAAAATTCTCTTATTAAGAGAATTTTTATTTTGCCTTAAAATTTGTTAAATTAGTAAGATGGATAATATCTTTGCCAAAGTGCACAATGAAAAGGATTTAAATAATTTAAAGCGTCTTATAACAAAAGACGCTGATTTATATAATGAAATTTTAGACATTCGTGGAGAACTTGCTAAAAAGCAAAGATTTTTAGGTGCAAAAACTTTAGTTAATAAAATTTTAAATATTGAAAAGAAGGCTCATGAAAGAGGAAAGACAAAGACACCTACCAATACAGAGCTTATTGTAATGTTTCAAAATAGACTCCAAAATGGAAAAGAAGAAATTTTGAAAGGTGATGATGTAAGAAGAAAAGAGGTTGAACATTTTCTTAAGAGATTAAAAGTTAGAAGTAATTCTGGAGTGACTGTAGTATCTCTTCTCACAAAGCCGTACCCGTGTCCTGGTAGATGTATATATTGCCCAACAGAAGCTAGAATGCCAAAAAGTTATCTCTCAAAAGAGCCGGCGGCAGCTAGAGCTTTAGCTAATAATTTTGATCCATATGCTCAAATAGTTTCAAGACTTCGTGCGCTTGAAATGAACGGTCACCCAATTAACAAATTAGAAGTAATTGTGATTGGTGGGACTTTTGACTATTATAAAAAAGATTATCAGGAGTGGTTTATTAAAGAAATTTTTAGAGCAGCTAATGAATTTAATAAAAAGAAAGATTCTTTAATAGATAAAAATCTTTTAGAATTACAAAAAGAAAATGAAACAACAGAATGCAGAATTATTGGTCTATCAATTGAAACTCGTCCAGACTATATTTCTTTTTCCGAGATAAATTGGCTTCGCTATTTAGGAGTTACCAAAATTGAGATCGGGGTTCAGCACTTAGATCAACATGTACTTGATTTTAATAAAAGAGAAATGTCTCGCGAAAGTATAGCTGCTTCAACAGAAATAATGCGTAGTAGTGGATTTAAATTTGTGTATCATATGATGCCAAATCTGCCAGAGTCCAATCCAGAGCTAGATGTGCAAATGTTTAAAGATTTGTATAATAGTCTTGATTTTCATCCAGACATGTTAAAGGTTTACCCATGTGTAATTTTAAAAACAAGTTTACTTTATAAAATGTTCACAAAAAAGGAGTATGTACGCCCAAAAAATGTTAGTGGAAATTCTGTAAATTTTTTACTCTCTTCTTCTTTTCCAAATTCAATTCCATATGTTTCAAAGACTTTAGCTCCAGCATCGTACAAAAAACTTTTAAAAGATGAAGAAAATTTTGAAGCTATAAATTTTGATTATGAGCCATATGATGATGATACTTTGATAAAAGTCTTGGCGAACTGTGAAAAAGAAATACCAAATTATACTAGAGTTATTAGAATGATCCGTGATATTCCAGCAACATATATTTTAGCGTCGAGTAAAAAAAGTAATATGCGTGAGCTCGTTGATGAGTATCAAAAGAAAAATGGATTTGTTCAGCAAGATATTCGTTCTCGCGAAATTCGCGATACAGAAGTAGATGATAAAGATTTTGAATTACGTGTTACAAAGTATAATACAAATTTTGGAACAGAATACTTTTTAGAATATATAAATAAAAATGAAAATGATAAGCTTGCCGGATTTGTAAGATTACGTTTACAATCTGATCATTTTGATAATGAACTTTCAAAATATGAGAATTTAAAAGTTTTGACTGACAAGACTGCGCTTGTGCGTGAATTGCATGTGTACGGAACAGTAAAAAAGTTTGGAGAAAAAGGGGATCAAAGTCAGCATGTTGGATTTGGAAAGAGACTTATGACAGCGGCTGAAAAGATTGCAAAAGAAAATGGGTATAAAAAAGTCGCAGTGATTTCTGGGGTGGGAGTTAGAGAATATTATAAAAAGATTGGGTATCATCTAGAAAATACTTACATGGTTAAAGAGCTATTAAATTAAATTTTAAAGAGTAATACTTTTAGCATAATCCTTTAAAATCACACATATTTTTAAAAAGTGAAGTTTTCTAGAATTTTTTTTATGATATAATTTTAGAATTACAAATTTAAGGGCGTTTTTAATTATTTTATGAATACAAATAAAAATAAGTTTTTAAGAAGAGTGATGTATACATGTCTCGTGATCGTACCATTTCTAGCATTTTATGTTGCAGGATTTGGAATTAATGCAGAATGGAATGCGATGCTTTTCCCGTATATTACTGGTAAAAATTTTGGTTTTAGAATTTTAGTAGAAATAGCTGCTGCTGCATGGGTAATGCTAATGATATTAGATAAGAGCTTTAGACCTAAAAAGTCAACATTACTTTATGTTTATTCTGCTTTTATTTTTATATTGCTTTTAGCTGATATATTTTCGATTAATCCTTTGAGGTCATTTTTATCAAATTTTGAAAGAATGGAAGGATTTACCACTCATGCACATTTATTCGTGTATTTTTTAATGCTTATTACTTTATTTAAAGACAAAGCATCTTGGGTAAAATATAAAACGGTATTATTTATATCTAATATTCCTGTTTTAATTTTAGCTTTACTTCAATTGCTAGGCCTTCCAAACTTTGGACCAATGAAATATTTATCAGCACTTCGTGATGCAATACATAGTAAATTTTATCCAACACAAGGAGGAGTCCAGCTTGATGCAAGCTTAGGAAATTCAACTTACCTTGCTATTTATGTAGTATTTTTTATTTTCTTATTCTTAATTTCTTACTTGGAAGAAAGGAGTAGAAAGGCAAAAAATAACTGGATCTATCTTGTAATGGTTATACTTAACTTGATAGTTTTATTCTATACACAAACTCGTGGAGCACAAGTTGGTTTTGCGGTTGGTATATTTGTATCAGCAATTATAATTTATTTTGGAGGTAAGAAGTATAAAGAATTAAAAGTTAAAAGAAATATCTCATTATCTATAATTGTTGCGGTATTAATAGGATATTTAGGATTAATATCTTTTGGTAATTCATCTTTTATTCAAAATTCAAGTACACTTAACAGACTTTCTAAAATTTCTAGTTTCGCTAATCCTATTACTTTACCTGCTAAGATTTCTGAAATTAAAAAAGAATTATACAACCCAAGTTCAACATATCAAAGTTTATTGGCTATTTCAGGTGATGGTACGTTCACATCACGTATCTTAAATATTAAAATGTCTTTAGAGGGTTTTACAGAAAGACCAGTTTTAGGATGGGGGCAAGATAATTACTTTTATGTTTTTGCTAAACATAATGATGCTCGTATGTATGCACAAGAACCATGGTTTGATAGAAGTCATAATGTATTCATGGATTGGTTAATCGCTGGAGGTATTCTTGGTCTTCTTGCTTATCTATCTCTTTATGTGGCTGCTATATGGATGATGTGGTCAAAGAAGCATGGTAAGAATTATAATTCTAGTCATGATTTTATAGAAAAAGCTTTATTAACAGGTTTATTAGTTGCTTACTTTATACACAATATATTTGTATTTGATAATTTGATATCATACATTTTATTCTTTGTAGTACTTGCATATATAGCTATAAGATTTAATGGAGATAAAGAAGATAAGAAAAATCATGAATATGGAGACATCGAAAGAAGAAAAATAATTTATGGGCCTGTTATTTTAATGCTCTTATTATTATCTTTATATTTCTTAAATATAAAATATATAAAAGCTAACAGAGATATTATAAGTGGATTAGCGCCACAAACTAGACAAAATGAATCTGCAATAGACGCCTTAAATAGAAGTCTAGATTCATTTAAGAATGCTATAAAAATAGGAGGTATTGCTGAACTGGAAAGTAGAGAACAATTAGCTCAAAATACTCTAAATATAATAAATCAAATTCAGTCATCAAATTTACCAAATACAGAAGAATATGCTTCAGTATATAAATTGGCTTCAGATTCTATAATAGCTACGAAGGATGCTTATTTGGAATTGTTAGAAAAGAAAATCGATCCTAGAAGTTTAGCTATATTTTCTACATTTTTAAGAAACGTCGGAGATGCTGAAGATTCTTTAATTTATGGAAGAATGGCACATGAATATGCAAAAAATAAACAAACTATCTCGGCAGAATATATACAATCACTTTTGACTAATGGAAAATATGAAGATGCTAATAAAATAGCAAGAGAAATGTATGATTCTGATAGAAGTTATGATTTATCAAAGACTATATTAGCATTGACAGATATGTATGTGGGAAATTTTGATGAAGCTGAAAAATTTTTAACGATTAATAATATAGTGCAAGTAGATGCAAGCGTGGTAAAAGCTTATCGACTTCAAAAGCAAGAAAGTAGAATTATAAATATTTTAAAGAAGAATTTAGAAATTGACCCGAAAAACATCTCTTCTGCAATATTGCTAGCTCAAATTTATGTTGATTCTAATATGAAAAATTCAGCAATAGTTGTTCTTAATAACCTAAAGAAAGCAATGCCAGAAATGGCTACACAAATTGATGAATATATTAAATCTTTGAATTAATTATTCAGATAAAAAATAAAAGGGCGGCACCGAAGGTGCCGCCCTTTGAATTTATTTTTCTAAACACTCTCTACACTAAAATTACTATCTGCTTTTATATCTCTTATATCTACACTTTCTTTACCTTTTAATATTTGCAGTATTGCGGCTGTTCCAATCATAAAAGCATTATCACCAGTTAAAAATCTTTCTGGAATATATAAATTAATGCCTTCATTCTCCGAAAATTTTGTAAAACTATTTCTAATATGAGTATTTGCAATAACTCCACCACCAATTAACAAGCTTTTAGCATTTACTTTTTCAACCGAATCCTTTACTTTCTTTAATAATACTTCTGTCACAGCATTTTCAAAATCAAGAGAAATAATATTTTTTATTTCTTCTTTACTTTTTCCAACATTTTCCATTTCTTTTATTTTGTATATAACAGCAGTTTTAAGTCCAGAAAAAGAAAAGTTTAAATCATGAGAATTTATCATTGGGCGAGGAAGTTTAAAATCACTTTCTATTTTTAGATTATTTACTCTCCCTGCTTCTGCGATTTTTGAAATCTCTGGTCCACCTGGATAGGGGAGTTCTAAAGATCTTGCTACTTTATCAAATGCTTCACCAACTGCATCATCTACAGTTTTTCCAATCTTTTCGTATTTACCAATATGTGAAAAAGAAATTATTTCAGTGTGTCCGCCAGATATTAAAAGCGCTATAGCGGGAGACTCAAAAGTTTTTAATATATATTCTTTGTCAGCGATAGGCGAGACAAGTGCACTTACAATATGTCCTTCCATGTGATTAATAGGATAAACCTGTATGTCCCAAAGTATCGATATAGCTTTTGCAAAATTTATTCCAACCCAGAGAGCTGGCGCTAAACCTGGTCCCATGGTTACGGCGATAGTATCGATATCAGGTTTTTCAATAGCTAAAAGACTTTTCATAAGTTCGGAAAACATCTCGGGCTCTCTTTCAAGGAGAATTCTTATCTTTTCTACTTTTTCATAATTAAATTTTTTCTTTTTTTCTTCAAAAAGCCTTTCAGGATTATTGGCGAATTCTGTATTAATTTCTTCTATTTCATTTTTAATATTAGTATTTTCTATGTATAAATTTGCCTCTTTTAGACATTCTACAAAGATTTTAATAATATTTTTAGCATGCTCTCTTTTAGCGAGAGTCGGAAAAACTCCACCAAATTCACGGTGAATATTTATTTGAGATAGTACATGATTAGAAAGAACAGTAAATTTTACCTCACTTTCTGACTTTTGTTCGTTATCAAAACTCATAATAGATATAGCTGTCTCATCACAACTTGTTTCAATAGATAATAGATTCATATCTTAAGATTATAGCAAATACATTCTTAATTTGTAAGGGCGAGTTTTATTTAAAAAGAGTGTAAATGTTAAGTGATTTAACACTTTATTTTGACGAAATTTAGTTTGAGTGTTATATAAATAATAGTACTTAACAGATAAATATTTGTATATAAATTGAGTGTATTTAAATATTTGTTTGTATTTTTTAAATAAAACCTTTTTTAATGAAAAAGTTGAATTTATTGTTCTTTGTTATTGTTGTATTATTTATTTTTTCTCTAACTTTTGAAAAATCATTTTCTCAGACAGTAAAATTAGTGGCCGAGAATTTGGGTGTAGCTCCCAAAAAGGAATATGTGGTGGATTCTATATCACTCTTTGCATTTGTAGAACGTAAAGAGAACGAGGCTAAAATTGAAGCTTTTTTCAAAGCGAAGAATTTACCTTTGTCTACCCATGCGGCAAAATTTGCAGAAGTGGCGGATAAATACGATTTAGATCCTTTTCTTTTGCCGGCGATTTCTATAAAAGAGTCGTCCGGGGGTAAAAAAGTTTTTAAAGCTTTTAACCCTTTCGGATATGGAAAGAAGTCTTTCCAGAGTTATGATGAGGCGATAGAATATGTTGCTTACCAGCTTACTCACGGTAAATACTATAAAGGTAAGACTTTAGAAAAAAAGCTCAAAACCTATAACAGTGTTAAGTCAGATTACACTAGAGAAACTTTTTTATATATGAAGAAAATTGGTAATCAAAAAATTGATTCTATCAATTATCTTAATTATATAGATAGTTTCAAAGTTGAAAAAGCTAGACCTGATTTGGAAATCCAAAGAGGTGGAACATTATAAAATAGAAAATATAACAACATTTATAACCCGCGAGTATATCGCGGGTTATTTTTTATTTCATTTAATGATATATTACTTTTAATATGAAATTTCAGATTATTTCAATTGGTAAAAAGCATGATAAAAATCTTGAAGATTTTATTTTAGAATTTGAAAAAAGAATCAAAGTAAATTTTGATCTAGTTTGGAGTATTTTCGGTAGTGAAGATGATAATAGTCACGAAGTCCAAATTAAAAAAGAATCCTCAAAAATCTTAGACATTTTAAATAAAGAAAATAAAAATAGTTTTATAATTTTGCTTGATGAAAGAGGAAAAGAAAAGTCTACAATAGAATTATCTAATCTTTTTGAAGATAAAATGAATGAAGGCATAGAAAAGATTATTTTCATAATTGGTGGAGCTTATGGAGTAGGGGAGGAAGTAAAAAAGAAAGCTAATTTGATTTTAGGATTATCAAAATTAGTATTTCCACATCAATTAGTTCGCGCAATAGTTGTAGAGCAAATATATAGATGTATTTCTATTTTAAAAAATGGAAAGTATCATCATGAGTAAATATGAAGATTTATTTTAAAAATAAAATCCTGGTAATAGTGATTCCTTTTGTATTTAAAATATTTAAAAAAATTTTTGGTGCACCTATAAAAGCTTTAGCGATTTTTCCATTTATTTTGGTTTCCAGTAAAAATATTTTAAATAATGAGGATTATATTCGTCATGAGTCCATTCACATTTATCAGTGTCTTGAAACATTTTTAATTGGTATTTATTTAATTGGTGGACTTCAATATTTGTATGCAAAAATATTTTTGAAGAAAAGTAATCAACAAGCTTACTATTATATGGCTCATGAGCAAGAAGCTCATCAAAATGATAGAAATATAAACTATTTAAAAGAAAGAAAATTTGGCTCTTATTATAAATATCTTTTACCAAAAAATAAGAAAAAATTTGTGTATGAAAATGGGGAGAGAGAACTATTCGGATAAATATATTATTTAAATAGTAAAGATTATAAATTTTTTCTTATTGTGATATAATTTTCCTTATGAAGGAAAGCCAAATACATTTAAATCATAAACAACAAATAGATTTGGGTAGTTTTTATACACCAAAAAATATTGTTGATTTAACATATTTTTTATTAAAAAAAAATGTTAGAAGTTTAGAAAAGGCAACAATATTTGATTCATCTTGTGGGTACGGTTCCTTTTTAAGACCTATTGGTAAAGTTGGAAGAATGATTGGAGCAGATATTGATAAGAAAGCTTTAGAAGAAGCTAAAAAGTCTATTAAAATAATAGAATTTTTTGAAGGGAACTCACTTTATAATGTTTCGAGAGACAATTTTAAGATAAAAAATAATGAAAACCTTATAATGATTGGTAATCCACCATATAATGATACAACTTCAATAATTAGACAAAATATAAAAGATAAATCTGTACAGAACAATATAGATCTTGATATAAAGACCAGAGACTTAGGTATGTCTTTTTTGTTGTCTTATGATAAACTCAAGGCAAATTATGTGTGTGTTTTACACCCTTTGTCTTATCTTATAAAAAAGGCAAATTTTAATTCATTGGGAAAATTCTCTAAAAATTATAAACTTATTGACGGTATAGTAATAAGTTCTCACGAGTTCTCTGATACATCAAAAGGTATGGCATTTCCTATTCTTATATCTCTATATAAGAGAGATATAAATGGTATGGATTTTAGTTTTATAAAAAAATATAAATTTAAAACAAAAGAAGGTACAACTTTTTCTATAGATGATTTTGATACAATTGCAAATTACATATCAAAATATCCAAATAGTAAGTATATATCTAATATAGATAAACCAGTGGCTAAGTTTTATACTATGAGAGATATAAATGCACTTAAGAGAAATAGGACCTTTATAGAAGAAGAAATTGAGAATGCTATATACGTAGTTATGGACAAATTGCCATATTATTGTTATGTTGACGTTTTTAAAAAGTATAGTAATAAATTACCATATTATTTGGGAAATTGTGATATTATTATAGATAAGAAAGAATTTGAAAAAATTAAAGAGTGTTTTATTGCTGAAAGTATACACACAAACCCAGTTTTAAAGAATAAATTTAAGTTTCGTAATATTCCGGATGCAACTCTTAAAATAGAGGAATATTTTAATAAGTTATTAGGAGAACATTTGTATGTCACAAATCAAATTAAATAAATTAGATCAGAAAATTGAAGTACCAATATTATTAACTGCGGTTAGTGGTAAAGTTCGTATAAAAAATCGTTCAATTATTAATGAATATGGAACTCCTGTTGCTGTTAAGCGAGATGGTTTCAAACAAAGTAATTATATTGAGTGGCAAATTGGTTATGATGTTATAAAAAAGAACATTGATAAACTTAATCAAAGCACATTGCAAGATACCAGTTTTATTGGTGCAAATGGTAAAGAGAAATCATTATATGAATTATCCGAATATGTTTATTATTTTTACAAATGGGGTGTTCTAACCAACAAAGATTTAGATTCAGTGGTAGAATATCTAAACAATTTACAAAGTATAGATTTAATAGATAATAATCCAGAACTTCAAATTGACAGAAGTCATCCAGTAAATAAAAGTATAAATGGTTTTAATTTTGAATATACACAAGTAAAATATCCGCTTTTAATACACAAGTTTGGAAAATATGAGATTATAACCGAAATTAAAATAACCGAAAAACAATATGCTGTTGGCACTCAACCAATGCTGTACCTGTGTTTTCCTATAACAGAATTAAGATCTGATATTGTGTTAGTTGGACGAGTGGCAGAAGTAAAAGAAATCGCATATTTTGATATAACTAAAAATAATATCCATGTATTTGTTGAAATATTAAAAATGTTTGGTATTTTGTCAGCCAGTCATAGACATGATGTACTGGAGATTATAAAGACAATAAAAATGCATTAATTTTATATCTTTCCAATAAATTTGTATTTTGCCATCTATGGATTTTGAAGATTTAAAATATAATATTCAAAAAAGAAATCCAAAGTTTCTTTTATCTAATGAAGAAGATTTGGATGTTTTTTTTCTAAAGCTAGCTTTATTTTTTAATGATATAAAGTCTTGTTTAATCTTAATTTTTATTTTAATTGAAAAAGAAAAATCAGAGACTCAGAAAGAAGTCAATTCTTTCTTTGGAGAATTAGGTGGGATGACTTCAATGTTAGAAAAAACTTTAGTAGGTTATCTTAATGAATTTTTTGATTATCTTATGACACAAGAGGATCTTTTGGGATCTTATAAATTTTTACTAATAATAAAAGACATTCAGAATGATGATTTATTAAGTAGACGCTGGCAAAATATTTGTGACCTATCTTTTAGGAATAAGGATTTAGATAAGAAAGAGCTAGAATTTAGGAATAAAATGACCAGTTATAGAAATGATTATTTTCATTATAAAAATAATTTTATAGAATCTTATAAAAAATACTTTATTGATAAAGATAAAGAGGAAATTTATAATAAAGATATTTTTTATAATTTTGGAAGGTCAATAAAGGATACAAGATTTTTCTATGTAGATGCAATTATAAAACAAAAACAACTAGATTTTACTAAAAAGGTATTGGATTTAAAAGGTAAAGAATTGATAAATATAGTGTATGAAATTCTTGAAGTAGTGCAATATATACTTAAACTTTATTTTAATTATTTAGACAAAAAACCACAAAAATAAACTCTAATTATACTGTG
>CAZIHL010000007.1:0-34967 GCA_964538815.1 uncultured Candidatus Saccharibacteria bacterium | reverse complement strand
TTGCATGCCTTATCCACGCCGCCAGCGTTCATCCTGAGCTAGGATCAAACTCTAAAAATAAAAACGGAGCAAAAGAAATTTGTATAAATTCTTTACTCTTAAATTAGATATACCTGATTGAGATTTGGTATATCTAGCAATGTTAATCAATATTTTATTTACAAAATACACACAAAATTATTGAGAAATTTAAAATAAATTCTCTTAATTTAGAGATTTAAATAACCCAATAATTAAGTCTCATTATATTAGCATAAAGATAAAAATAATGCAACCCCTAAATATTGCTTTAATTTTTTAATTAGAATATCATTTAATTGGTATAAAAATTCAAGAACTTTTTAAAAACTTTTAAAAATAAATTTCTTATATATATTAAAATAAGCTCCTTATTGTGCTTCCTCATATTTTTTATTAACAACTATACTTAAAAATATAATTACAAGAAAAATGATCAAACTAGCAAGTGGCATTGTCACAAATCCATAAGAAATGAATGTTGGCTTTGCACAATCTACAAGCCCAGGGGTTGTTGGACATGGAACAAGTTCGCTGTATCCTAGTTGTAACCATTCATGATAAAGAGCTATTACTCCGCCTATTATAGATAACCACAAAGTATAGGTAAATATCTTTGTGTCATTTTTAATATAAGCTATAGCAAATAATATAGCTTGAGAAAAAATAAATATTCTTTGAAACCAGCAAAGTCCGCATGGATATTCTCCTAAATAATCTGAGTATATTAAGGACATAAAAGTAGCAAAAGCTGTAGAAAAAAAACCTAACAATAAAGCTATACTTGATAGCCATTTTAAAAATGGAGATTCTCTTCTAGTTTTTAATTTATAAAATAAATGCCCATATACTAATACTATTAAAATAAAAGCAATGAGTACTACTATTGGCAAATAAGTATTTAAAAAGTTTAATAATATTTCTTTTTGATCTGACATATATTTATTTTTTTATGTATTATAGCAGAAAATTAAAATTTATGGGCGGATGCCGAAGGCATCCGCCCATAAATTTTTACCCATAAATTCTTCTAACTATTTTAATTGTTCTTTTGCCACTTTTCTACAAGTATCAAAAGTGGTGAAGCTATAAATATAGAAGAGTATGTACCTACTGTCATACCTACTATCAAAGTTAAAGAAAAATCATGTATAGATGCTGGACCAAAGAAATATAAAGCCCCCAATACAAGCAATACTGAGAGTGATGTATTAAATGAACGAAGTAATGTCTGATCTAAACTTTTACCAACTATTTCAGCAAAAGTTTCATGACTTTTTCTATTTTTTAGATTTTCACGAACTCTATCAAATACCACGATAGTATCTGCCATAGATATGCCCATAATTGTCAAAAGTGCCAGCACAAAAAGTGAATCAATTTCAGCACCGGTAGTAAAACCAAGTATCGCATACATTCCAAGTGGAATTGTAATATCATGCAATAATGCGATTATTGTTAATATCCCATATTTCCAACTCGATACCGGTTTTGATACTTCTCTAAATGAGAAAGCTACAAATATAATTATAACTATGATTACAAGAATTATAGACCATATAGCTTTTTTAGTTAATTCTTTACCTATTGAAGGTCCTATAACATTTTCAGAAATTTGTTTTGCTTCATAATGTGAGTCCTTATTAAAACTCCAAGCATTTTCAAAATCTAATCTTTGATTTTCACCAACATCGCCAAGTAATCTGATCATTACATAATTTGTACCATTTGTATCAACTTTTTGTAAAGAAATATCTTTTACATCAAAACCATTCTTAACTAGATTATCTTTTATAAAATTCAAATCTATCTTACCATCATTTGTAGAAGTATACCCTTTATAAGAAACTACAACTTCTGTACCGCCGGTAAAATCAATACCTCTTTTAATACCTTTTGTTAGTATAAGCAATAATGATCCAAGTATAAGAATAATACTTATTGTTAAAAATATCCATTTGTGTTTTATGATAAACATATATTTATAAATTTATTATTATTTATTAAATCCAGATCCAAAAAGAAATCTTATTGTCTTGTAATATTTACCGTTAGTATTTTCTGGTACAAATGCTCTGATAAAATATTTTGAAATATACATTGCTGAAAACATTGATACGGCAACGCCTATTCCAAATACTAGTCCAAATCCCGCAAGAAGCGCTGAACCAAAATAGAACAATATAAATGCAACAAGTATCGAAGCTATATTTGAGTCTCGAATAGAAGTCCAAGCTCTATGAAATGCTTCTTCAACTGCATCATTTAAACTTTTTCCAGATCTAATTTCTTCTTTTAATCTTTCAAAAATAAGAATATTAGCATCTATAGCAACACCTATTGAAATAATAAATCCAGCTATTCCGGCTGCGGTAAGTACTACAGGGATCTCTTTAAATAAGAATAATACTATACCTACATATGCCATAAGAGCTAAACTTGCCAATAGCCCTGGTAAACGATACCAAAGTATCATAAGTATAACAATTATCATTAATGCTATTTTTCCGGCTAATAACCCATCAACCTTAGCTTGTTCTCCAAGTGTAGCCTCTATAACTTGTGAAGATGCTAATTTTACAGGTACCGGTAATGCTCCGGAATTTAATCTTTGTACAAGAGTCTTAGCTTCTAAAGTTGTGAAATTGCCAGAAATTGTAGCTTCTCCGCCGGTGATTTCTTGCTGAATTGTTGGAGATGAAATAACTTGTCCATCAAGATAAATAGCAACTTGTTTACCTACATTATTTTTTGTAATATTAGAAAACATTTTCTTTCCTTCTTCATTAAAGCTTAGTACTACTTGAGGCTTATTTGTATATTGATCAAAACTTAGAATTGATTTCTTCAAATAATTTCCATTAAGACCTGTATCAACTAAGTCTGTAGAAGTTGCTCCTGTAATTGGATCAGTATTTTCTTCCACCAGTTTGAATTCAAGCATTGGAGTATCGCCAATCATTTTAATAGCTTCATCAATATTTGTAATACCTGGAAGCTCAACAATCAATCTATGCTCATCTGTATATCTTGAATATTCTGTACGGATAATTGACTCAGACACACCAAAAGCATTTACTCTTTTTTCAATAACATCACGCAAACCATTCATACTATCTTCTACATTTAATTTTGCAGAATCAACGGTTGCCATTTTTTGACCTGTACTTGTCGACACAGTTGTACTAGCACTTGCAGCATCCTTATTTGCTTCTACCACTTTAGAAACATCAGCTACATAGGTTAGAGATGTGCCACCATTAAGATCAAGACCATATTTAAAGTCTCCAGTTTTAAACGCCAATAAAAACCAAAGTATACACGCCGCGACTAGTATCCAAAAGGCTACTACTCTGTGAATTAATTTCTTTTCTTTCATAATTTCTTTCTAAATTTTATAAATAAATAATATTTTCTCCCAAATGTAAAATATATTTAATTGCAAAAATTATAACAAAAAATCCTGTAAAATCCCAGTATACTTGACATATACACATCTATTGTGATATAATTAAATAGTAGATACTTATAAAACTTTTAAATACTGGGCGATGCCGAAAGCATCGCCCAGTATTTTTACACAAACTTTCCTTCTATCACTAATCTCACCATTTCTTTCTCTTCTTCTGTTTTAATTATCAAAACATCACTTCTTTTTACTGGTAACCAAGATATTTTTTTAAGAAATTTACTTCTAAACACATCTGATTTTTCAAGTATAGATCCTGTCATAACTAAAGCATTTACATCACCTAAATGCGCTAAAGCTGAACCAATGCATTCGTTTATTTTAGTTATGTACACATCTAATGCAAATTCATTTTTTTCTTTTATTTTTTTATCTTTTACTTTTAGATTTGCTAAAATATCTCGCATATCTCTTTCACCAGTCAATGCAAAAAGTCCACTTTGCTCATACAAAACTCCCTTTGTATCATTAAACATATAATTTTCACTATCCAAAAATCTAAAAGATTTTTTCTTACTTTTTAAAATATCTAGTGTAACCAGCGGATCAATATCTCCAGAACGGGTTAAATTAATAATTCCTGAAACTGGTGTCATACCAAAAGAATTATAAATACTTCTACCTCTTTTTATTGCTGTCACAGATCCTCCTCCGCCTAAATGAATAGCTATAATATTTCTATATTTATTTTTTAATATATTTGATACTTCACTCATTGAAATACCATGATAACCATATTTTCTAAAATTATTTTCCTTATCCATTTTTAATCCATAAGTATAAGTTTCTTTTGGTATAGAAGCATGAAAACTAGAATCTGAAATACCTACCAATTTAAATTTAGTTTTAATTTTTTTATTTTTGCAGACATCTTTTATTAAATTTATTTGTCTAATTTCTTCTATCAAGCTTTCAGTATGTAAAATATCATATTTTTTAGCTTCTTCTAATTTGTCTATATATATATCATTTATAATTCTATTTTCTAAAAAATATTCACCTACCGCCACCACTCTTTCTGCAATCACATCCACGTCACTCACAGTAAAATTAAATTTGTTTTTCGCAATTTCAAAAAATGCATATAGTGCATCTTTTAATTTAACTTTAGGGTAAAATTCTTTTTGATCAAAATTTATTGTAAATAATTCTCTTATATATTTATTTTTTTTATTTACAGTAAAAACAGAATACTTTCTAGAAGCTGACCCTATATTTGATACCAATACTATATTTTCTGTATTATTTTTAATAAATTTTTCTATCATAATTATTACACTTTTCTAATTTTCCAATTTTTAATTCTATCATTATCTACAAAATGTTCTTCTATATATTTTAATTCTTCGTTCATTTCTTTTCTAAAATCTTTTTGAAGAAAATCTTTTGTTAAATTATCTATTTTTTTAAGCTGGCCTAGTTGATCCACAATCCAACTTGCTACATGATATCTACTTGTTTTATTTAAAATATGCATATCCAAAAGTGTTGTAATACCTCCTCTTTCTATATACCCTCTCACTTCCACATCTTTATTACTTCTGCCGGCTTCAAAGAAAAATCTTTGTAAACTTTGTGGATGGCCATGAAAATTAGCAAATACTTTTGCCCCTTTAATTATTTTTGATAATTTTTCATTAAATGAAATTTTATCTTCATCAAATATATCTCCAGCTATCAATCTAGATATATTTAAAAATCCTATTTTAATATTTTTTCTCTCTTTCTTTAAATTATATTTTTTAAAAGCTTGATTTATTAAATCAATACCAGCAATACATTCAAGAGATAAATAATCACCAACTCCAACTATTACCAAATCATAATTTTCTCCTGATTTTATTTTATCTGAAAATGAATTTAATATTAAAATACCTTCCTCTATACTTTTTTTAGCTTCTATTTCACTCAAAAATAGTGGCCTATTGTCATCTTTACCTGCAACTAAAATATTTATTTTATTTTTACTTTTACAAATTCTTTCCATTGCATACCCAGTAACTACTGCGTCAATTGGAAAATATATTTCTACACAATTAGAATTACGAGAAAGCATATCATCTATAAATCCTGGATTTTGATGTGAATATCCATTATGCTCTTGTAGCCATCCAGGTGCTGTTAAAATTATATTAAATCCAGAAACATCTCCTCGCCAAGGTATTTCTTTAGATACTCTTAAGAATTTTAAATACTGATCTACCATTGAAGCTACTACTTGTACAAAAGCTTCGTAAGAAGCAAAAAAAGCATGTCTACCAGTCAAAATATAACCCATCATCATACCAATAAGTGTGTTTTCAGAAAGCATTTCAATAATCCTACCTTTTTTTGAAAGAGATTTTTCCCATGGTTTTATTTCTTGCATCCAACCACGACTTTCTTCTTCAAAAATTGCTTGTAATTTATTTGAATATGTCTCATCAGGAGAAAAAAATCTAAAATTTTTATGCGCTTCATTTAATTTAAAAATTTCTTTCATATATTCTCCAACAATATTCATTGGTGAGTGCATTTCCCAATCTTTATTTGTATCAAGAATTGTCTTTTTAAAAACTTTTGTTAAATTTGGAAGTTTTAACATTTTCAATTTTCCTTTTCCGTTTTGTTGAACATGTATATTCATACCGACTCGCCATATTTTTTCTGGAATTATATTTTCTATATCTTTTATAAATAATTCTCTATTATCATCTTTTAATCTTTTTTTTATCAAAGACTCAGAATCTGATAAATTGTTTAAAAATAATTCTTCAAACCTATAACTTTTTAACCATTCTTCTAAAGCTTTTAATTCTTTGGCATTTGTTTTAGCATTTGCAAATGGGACTTGATGTGATTCATAATTTCCTTCTATTTTTATTTTGTCAAAAACTTTTGGACCCGACCAACCTTTATCGCTTTTTAAAATAATTACTGGTAAACCTTTCACTTCTCCAGTCTTTTTCATTTCAAAAATCTTTTTGAAAGCTTTATCAAGAATATCTTGCATTAAAATATGCACATTGTCTTTTTCTAAATCATGATTAAATCTATTTGCATACACATTTGTATCACTTGCCGCATCAAGTATAAGAGGCTCATAACCATGACCCACAAAAAAAGCTTTTAATTCATCATCGCTCATCCTAGCAAAAATAGTCGGGCCAGAGATTTTATATTTATTCAAATTTAACACCGGCAAGACAACTCCATTATCTTTTGAATTTATAAATTTAGAAGAGTGCCAGCTTGTTGCAAGTGAAGCTGTTTCAGCCTCACCATCACCAATCATAGTAACCGCTATTAAATCTTTATTATCAAGGACTGCTCCACTAGCATTTGAAATAGAATATCCAAGCTCACCTCCTTCAAGTATTGCTCCTGGAGTATCTGGCGAAGCGTGAGTAGGGAAACCTTGAGGTGCCCCAAAATGTTTTATCATATTTCCAAGACCTTCTTTATCATAAGAAATATCAAAATCAAAAATATTTGGAATATTTTTATTTGTATTTCCAAAATAATATGTTAATGTCTTTTCCATAAACAGATTTGCTTGTAGTCCTGGAAAGGCATGTCCTGGACCAAGCAAAAACATAATATCGCGAAGTTTTGAATTATTTTTTTGATTTTCTTTTAAATATAAATTTAAATGTGCTAGAAAAAATGTCACCCCAGTTGCCCCACCCCAATGTCCAAGAAGTCTATTTTTGATATCATCAAATCTCAATTCTCTTTCTAAAAAGAAATTATCTTTAAGATAAAGTTGTGCCGCAGAAATATAATTTACAGCTCTAATATATTTTTTAATAGCAGAATAATCTTTTTTACTTTTATTATCTAAAGTTTTTATCATAATTTAATTTTATCATAATAAATCACTTTAAATTTTTCTTATTCACAAAAAAATGATGACAATGGGTAAGCTTTTTTAAAATAAAAAAAATTATTCCATGTGCGCCTTCTCTTTCTCTTCTATTAAATTTTTAAGTAAAATATGTTTCTCTAAATCCGCATCTCCTTTTACTATTTTCTTTGCTTCTTCTCTTGCTATTTCTACTAATTTTAAATTTTTAATAGCTTCCATTGCAATATCGCTTACTCCCCACTGCTTACCTGAAACAAGTGAACCAATCCCTCTTTGGTTTAGATCATACTCTGCAAGCTCAAATCCATTTTTCGCTTTCAAGAGTGAAGAAAGTCTTTCATTTGTAATATCTGAAGTAGAATTTGTAAAAATGTAGCAAACACTTTCTCTTTCTCCTCTTCCTATTCTTCCTCGTAATTGATGAAGCTGAGCGAGACCAAATCTTTCTGCACCTTCTATTATCATTCTTGTTGCATTTGGTACATTTACTCCTACCTCTACCACACTTGTTGAAACAAGTATTTGAATTTTATTATCTGCAAAATCCTGCATTATACTTTCTTTCTCATCTTTTTTAATTTTAGAATGCATACCAAAAACTTTTATATTTTTTGCTCCATGCCTTGCTAAAAATTCTTCTAAATTTTTGACTTCGCTTGTCACGCTTCGTAAATTCAACTTTTTAGCTGTTTGCATCTCTTCCTCATCAAGCTCATCAATACGAGGTACCACAACATAGGATTGATATCCTTTTTTTATTTCTTCCATTATTTCTTTATATACAATCTCCCTATCTTTTTCTTTTTCTATTTTTGTAATAATTGGCTTTCTATTTTTTGGTAATTCATCAATAATAGTTAAATCTAGATCTCCAAAAATGGTAAGTGCTAAAGTTCTTGGTATAGGGGTCGCTGTCATAGAAAGAAGATGTGGAAGTTTTTCTTTTTGTTCTACTATTTTTAATTTTTTATTTGTTTTATTTCTAATATCATTGGCGACAATGACTTTTGTATTTGATGACTTTTTATTGGCTAGAGCTGCACGCTGCTTTACACCAAATCTATGCTGCTCATCTATTATTACGAGAGCTAAGTTTTGAAATGATAAAGTCTTTTGAATTAATGCATGAGTTCCGATCACAATAGAAATGTTTCCCTCTTCTACCCATTTCTTTAATTGTACTTTTGAAATATTTGTAGCTTTCTCTTTATTTGTTTTACTTGGATATTTTTTAGTAGTCTTACCAGTTAAAAGTCCAATCTCAATATATTCATCTTTGAAAAAATTCATAAATGATTCAAAATGTTGTGCAGCAAGTATTTCAGTTGGTGCCATGATAGCAACCTGCAACTTTTTATTTGTATCTCTGTCACGATTTTCATAATGTGTAGCAATATAAGAAATAATAGCAGCGACAAGTGTCTTTCCACTTCCCACATCTCCCTCAAGTAGTCTTCCCATTGGTTCAGATTTTTCTAGGTTTTCTCCAATACTTGATACAGCTCTCGCTTGTGCGCCAGTAAGTTTAAATTTAAATCTATTTTCTAATTTTTTAATAAATTCTGTACCATATTTACTATCAAGTTTGTAAGATAAACTTTCTTTTGCTTTTTCTCTCTCAATTTGTTTAATGAGTTGAATATAAAATATCTCTTCAAAAGAAAATCTTTTTCTTGCAACAAGAATTTGTTCTTCAACCTTTTTAATGTCTTTTCCTTTTGGTAAATGAATATAAAGGTATGCTTTATCAAGAGCTGGTAAATGTAAACTCTCTAGGACATTTTTTGGAATTGGATCAAAGTTTTTAACTTCTTCTAAGATATTGTATTCATGAATGACTTTTTTAATTAAAGTATGTAAAAAATTAGAAGAAACTCCTTTTGTTTCTTTGTAGACCGGTATCATTTCTTTTAAATTTTTATTCTGCGCATCCACCTCCGCAAAAATATTATTTTCATAAAAAATATGATCACGACTGACTTTTTCAATGCTAGGATTTAGTAATGAATAAATTCCATTTTTCTCTTGAACAATACCACCTACTTTTACAAAATCTCCATCTTGATACATTTTTGCAATGTATGCTTGATGAAACCATACGAGTTTTATAGATCCTGTAGCATCTACAAGCTTTCCTTCACTCATAGGGACGTGACCTTTGAAGCTCCTTTTGGTTTGCAGATTTTTAATTTCTCCAAAAAGTATTACAGGTTCACCTTTTGTTAGATTTTGAATATTTTTATTTTTTCTTTCATCAGAATATCTTGCTGGGAGATAATTTAGAAGGTCGTTTATAGTGTGGATTTTTAATTTTTTAAGTCCTATTGCATGCTCTTTGGAAAGCCGATTGATTTTAGAGATTTCAGTATTTAGATTTATATTCATATTAGATTTAGATTTAAATTAGGATTTATTTAAATTAAATTATAGATAAAATGATTATAGCACTTTTAAAAAATAATTAATTAAAATTGACAATCGGTTGTTTATTTGATATACTATAATTGGTAACATATATTCTTTCACATATTAAATTAATAACTATGATGGATTTTGTAGATTACACTGGCGCACATATTGATTCTGAATTAGACAGGTTAAAAACCTGGCATTTTAGACTCTTTAAAAAAGAGATAAAAATAAAAAAAGAGGGTCTAAATGAAAAAGGTAAACCTACAAGAATTATTGTAAAAATAATTACTTGTATTGGTATTTATATTGGCTCTGGGACCATAACCCAGACAGCCATTGAAAATGCACTAATAGCTTTTGAAAAAGCTATTCAAGATTTTAAAGAAAAAAAGAAGATAAAAAGAGAGAAAAAATCTTCGAGAAAAACAAAGGCAATAAAACTTACGAAAAGTGCATTTCGTAAAGCTTTAAACATTAAAATTTTTTAACCAAAAAAAACGATTGTAAAATGAGTAAAAAGAAAAATCAGAATGAACATGGACTTAGAAATATAAATACATTCATGTCAGCTGAGCTAAATTCTCTGAAAAAAGAATTTAAAGAAAATGGTTTTGGAGAATTATCAGTTTTCTCTTTTAAAGAGAAAACTGGAGATTATTATTTTATCACCTTCAAAAAGATTGGTGACAAGATTAGCAAAGAGGAATTTGCGGAAGGTATTTCAAAAGACCCCTTTCATGCGAAAGCTAAGATGATCGAAAAATTACGTGAAGTATTGAAAGCAATGAAGTGTAGGATTAAGAATCCTCTCCATGTACGTAGATACGCTTTCATCTATTAATGAAAGCAGCCCGTTTGCCTTTGGCAAACGGGCTTTTTATTTATATTGAAAAAGGATAGAGCGATACATTAGTATCGCTCTATTGTTTTTTATATTAATCTTTCTTAAAAGGAATTCCGATGATTTCAAAAAATCTTGTAGCTTCTTCTTTATTCTTTGCTGTTGTTGTCAAAGTGATAGCCATTCCAAAGATATCTTTTAATTCTTCATCGCGGATTTCTGGAAAAATAGTATGCTCTTTGATTCCAAAAGTTAGATTTCCGATTTCATCTACTGAAGTTTTCTTTAACCCACGGAAGTCTTTTGTACGAGGAATAGAAGTATTTAATAATTTTTCTAAAAAGCCATACATTCTTGGTCCACGAAGTGTTACTGCTACACCAATCTTATCTCCAATTCTTGTTTTGAATGAAGCGATAGCTTTTTTAGCTTGTCTTTCTGTAGCTTTTTGTCCTACAATTTTTAGAAGTCTTCCGATTACAAATTCGTTTTTCTTTTTATCTTGCTTCATTGCACGACCTGTGGCTACTGATACAGTTATCTTTGTTAATCTTGGAGCTTGTAATTTATTTTTATACTTAAATTCTCCTTTCATTTCATCGAAAGCTTTGGATATTTTATCTTTTACGCTATATTTAATTTCTTTTGTCATATCTTTATTTATTATTTACTTGAAAAAATAATTATGCTTTCTTTACATTACTTGCATGAATTGGAGCAGCGACCTCTACTATTACTCCTTTTTCACCTTGCTTGCGAGCTTTCCTGTGTCGCTTTACAAGATTAACACCATCCACAACAACTTTGTTTTCTTTTGGTATTACAAGAGAAATAGTTCCTGTCTTTCCCTTATCTTTTCCTACCAATATTTTTACTTTGTCTCCTTTTTTTATTTGCATACTTTTAATATTAAAAAATTAAATAACTTCTGGTGCCATTGTGGCAATTTTCTTAACACCGTCATTTTTACTTTCTGAAATTTCTTTTGGAATTGGGCCAAAAATACGAGAAGCTTTAGGTTCTTTTTTCTTTTTATCTACAATTACTACAGCATTATCATCAAAGCGAATATATGACCCATCTTTTCTTCTAAATTCTTTTGAAGTTCGGACAACAATACCATAAACAACATCTTTTTTCTTTACTTGTTTTCTAGGGTCTGCAATTTTAATAGAAAGACAAACAAGATCACCAATACTTGCGTATCTTCTTTTTGAACCACCAAGAACTTTAAAGATTCTTCCCATCTTTGCTCCTGTGTTATCTGTTATTTTTACATTTGATCCTGCTTGTAACATAAATTTATCTATTAAATATTAATTCTAATTATTAATCCCTTTTCTTTAAAACTATAAAATTTTTATCTTTTGAAATTGGCTTTGTTTCTTCTATTGTAACTTTATCACCTACTTTATACTCATTGTTTTCATCGTGAGCTTTATATCTTTTATCAATTTTGTAAAATTTGCCATATTTTTTATGCTTTACAAATCTCTGAGAATTTACAACAACAGTCTTATCCATTTTGTCAGATACTACTACTCCGTCAATTTTTTTTCTATTTTTTGTTAATGTTTTATTCATAAGTTTTATTATATTACCTTATTTTCCTATATTTTTCAAGTATTTTATACTCTTGTTACAATCTTTGTTTTAATTGGAAGTTTTGTACCTGCTTTACGAAGTGCTTCTCTTGCTACTTCTTCTGATACTCCATCAATTTCAAAAATAATTCTTCCTGGACGAACATCTGCAACATATCCTTTTGGATCTCCTTTACCTTTACCCATAGGTACTTCTGCACCTTTTTGTGTATATGGTCTATCAGGAAAAACTCTAATCCAAAACTTTGCGATTTTTCCACCATGGCGTACCATAGCGCGTCTTGCTGCTTCAATTTGATTACTTGTTATACGTTTATCTGTTTCGGCTTTAAGCCCAAAAGATCCAAAAGAAACATGAATACCTTTTGTTTCTGGGCGAGCAGCTTTTTCAAGAGAAGATCTTTTTGATTGCCATTTACGATGTTTTACTTTTTTTGGGAATAACATATTTTTAAAATTAAATTACTAATAATTATTTTCTTGCAAGTTCTTCATTTATAGAAGAAAAAGGTTTTGTATGAGCATCTTTTTCATACTTCATACCTCTATAAATCCACACCTTAATACCTATTGTTCCATATGCCATATAAGCTTTTTCTTTTGAAAAATCAATATCAGCACGAAGTGTTTGAAGTGGAATACCTCCTTTTCTAATTTGCTCTTTACGAGCCATTTCTGCTCCGCCTAATCTACCAGACACTGAAATTCTAACACCAAATACATCACGATTAGACATTATTTTATCAACAGTAGTTTTTAAAACTCTTCTAAAAGGTATTCTTTTTTCAAGTTGTTCTGCTACCATTTGTCCTACAATAGCAGCTGATGCTTCAGGATTTACAACTTCTAAAATATCTAATTTAAAATTTATAGGTAAAACAACATTTACTCTTTTCATTTCTTTTGTAATATCTTTACGAAGTTTTTCAATACCATCTCCACCACGACCGATAATCATTCCAGGTCTTGATGTATGTATTGCTACACGAAACTCCTTCTGACTTCTTTCTATTTCAATTTGTGCTACATACATTCCTCGAAGTCTTTTATCTAAATATTTACGAAGAAGTATATCTCCTTTTAAATTTGTAGAAAAATTTGTTTTATTAGCAAACCAGCGAGACTTCCATCCGCGAATTATACCTAATCTATGTGAATATGGATTTACTATGTGTGTCATAAAATTATTTTATAATATTAATTTTTATTTTTTAACTCTATTACAATATGACTTGTATGTTTATGAATAGGAAAAGCTCTACCCATAGCTCTTGGTCGCCATCTTTTTAAAACTTTGCCTTTATTTACATAAGTAGAAATAATCAATTCTTCTACATTTGTAATTTTGTTATTTTCTTTAGCGTTTGCCGCCGCTGAATTTAAAAGCTTTAGCATAGGCAAAGAACCCCTCTTAACAAGTTTTGATAAAATAATTCTCGCTTCTTTTACATTTTTACCGCGAATAAGAGCAGAAATAAGTGCTGTTTTTCTTGGTGCTTGTCTGTAATTTTGTAATATTGCTTTCATAATTTTTTATTTTCCTGTCCTCATTATTTTTAATAATTGATTGGAAACCTATATTTAATATTTATTTTATAAATTATTTTTTCTTCGCTTTAGCATCACTCGCGGAAGATTTTGCTGCTTTTGCGGAGTCTATTTCAGCTTGTTTTGCTTTTTGATCAATTTCTTTTTGCATTTTTCCTCCGTGTCGGACAAATTTACGAGTTGGAGAAAATTCACCAAGTTTATGCCCTACCATATCTTCTGTAACAAATACTTCTATATGACTTTTCCCATTATAAACTCCGAAAGTAAAACCTACCATCTCTGGAGAGATTGTGCATGAACGAATCCAAGTTTTAATAACTCCTGTATCTTCAGGTTTTTTATTTAATACTTTTTTAAGTACTCTTTCATCTACATAAGGACCTTTTTTAGTTGATCTTGTCATAATTTTTTAATAAAATAAACTAAACAATTTAGCTTTAAAGCTAAAAAATAGATTTATTAGTAAAACTATATTAGCAAAAATAAAAGATAAAGTCAAATATATATGTTTTTTAGATATAAAAATGGCGATGCCGAAGGCATCGCCATTTTTATTTTCTATCTTTCTTCCTCACCTGTTACATAAATATCTCTCACGAGTTGATAATATTCTGGTTTATATGTGCCGGTATCAGTACAACTGGCTATAAATCTTATAGAGTTATTTATTGTTAAATAACCACCCATTATTGTTTTATAGTCTCCAATAGCTAAATCTCTGGCTGTAACTTGCACACTTCCTGTTGAAGTGGAAATTTTACTATTTAATGCATATTCCACCTTCTGTGCATTTGATGTATTAAATACCTCCTCCCCTGTCTTTATAGTTTTACCTTTTATATTACAAGTAATATTTGGATCTTCTACAGACCAATTTAAATTTATTTTGCTTCCTTTTTGAACATTTGAAGCTGAAATATTAAATGTTACAAAATGAGTATATGTTTTTCTAAGAGGAGCAACTGGAGTTAAATGTGTTGAATCACAATAAAATTGATATTGATATTGAGATGAGTCCCAAGTAAATGGTAGAGTTGGAGGATTAACTAAATCATAATGTCCATCTTTATAATAAACTCTCAATTCTGGAGGATTACCATTTTCACAAACATAAGGCACTTCACAAGAAACTGAAGTCTTTACAGATGGATCAGCCCAAGAACAATTAGGGTTTGGATTACCGCAAGTCCCAAATGTCTCATTCCATGTATATCCTGATGGACATGATGTATGACAAACTCCTGTAGGAGTGCTTCTTATTTGCCCATTTGAACAAGCTGGTACACTTTGATTTATATTTACAGTGAAATATCTCCATCCTATATTGTACCCATTATCCCAAATCACTCTTGAGGATGGTATAGATTCATAAGCACCGTTTGTAGATTCACATCTAATATAATATCCATAATTACCTGCACTACTTGGCATATTTGAAGCTGGAACAATAGCTGAAAATTTATATTCATCTATTATTTTTGATGATGAATTTAATTTTCTTCCAATATAATTTCCCCAAGAATCAAATTCATAGCTATAAACATCACATTTGTTTGCTTCGGAATTCCATGTAAAAGTATTATCTTTATTTATTTCTTTTGGGGAAACATTAAGATTACTGCTATCAAAATAATTTACAATTACACAAACTCCATTTCTTAATTCCTGTCCTGTTGGACAACTACTAGCCACACATTGTCCCGATGTATCATTCCAACTATAACCTGTAGTACAAGGAACATGACATGTCCCTGATGGGCTATCCTCTCTTGTTTGTCCTGTTGGACAACTACTATTCACACATTGTTTTGTTGTATCATTCCAGGTCTGCTCAAAACTACAAGGAACATGACATGTCCCTGATGGGCTACCCTCTCTTGTTTGTCCTGTTGGACAATCTCCCGTTGTTATATTTACCGTATAACTTTTCCATCCTGTATGATCTGGGTCAATATTATCTTTTTCTAAATTGCTTGAAGTAAATTTACTAGCAGAATAACATTTAATATAATATGCATAATTTCCAGGATTTAAAGGCATATTATTAGCTGGGACTGTAGCTGAAAAATTATTTCCTGATTTACTAGATGCTGCTGGGTTAAGTCTTGTAGCTTTATCATTAGTAAAAATATTACAAGTATCGGCAGATGAAGTCCAAGAAAATGTGTTTGCTGTATTTGTCTTATTTGGGTTTGAAGATATATTTGTGATATCAAAAGTATTTGCCTCATTTACAGTATATGCAGCTGTATAATCTTTCCATCCTTTATGTTGATCGTACCAATCACGAGTTACTCCATTTTGCTCACTAGCGAGTCTTATGGCATCAAAACATCCTATATAATATTTAACACTAGTAGCAGATGTTGGTACTTTGTTAGTAGGTAATGTAGCTGTCCAAGTATTACCACTTCTTGTAGCATCAACTATTTTTACTGGACCGCCAGTATAATAAAGATATCCATCACCATATTCATATAGTCCGCAAGAATTATCTGCATCACTATTCCATGTAAATGTATTTGCAGTATTTGTATAATTTGGACTAGATGTAATATTTGAAATTGTAAATTCAGTATTATTTGTATTGCTTATATTTACCGTATAACTTTTCCATCCTGTATGATCTGGGTCAATATTATCTTTTTCTAAATTGCTTGAAGTAAATTTACTAGCAGAATAACATTTAATATAATATGCATAATTTCCAGGATTTAAAGGCATATTATTAGCTGGGACTGTAGCTGAAAAATTATTTCCTGATTTACTAGATGCTGCTGGGTTAAGTCTTGTAGCTTTATCATTAGTAAAAATATTACAAGTATCGGCAGATGAAGTCCAAGAAAATGTGTTTGCTGTATTTGTCTTATTTGGGTTTGAAGATATATTTGTGATATCAAAAGTATCTTTACATACTCCAGCTATCATTTCCTGTCCTGTTGGACAACTACTAGTCACACATTGTTTTGTTGTATCATTCCAGGTCTGCCCAGAACTACAAGGAACATGACATGTCCCTGATGGGCTATCATCTCTTGTTTGTCCTGTTGGACAACTACTAGTCACACATTGTTTTGTTGTATCATTCCAGGTCTGCCCAGAACTACAAGGAACATGACATGTCCCTGATGGGCTATCATCTCTTGTTTGTCCTGTTGGACAACTACTAGTCACACATTGTTTTGTTGTATCATTCCAGGTCTGCCCAGAACTACAAGGAGCGTGACATGTCCCTGATGGGCTACCCTCTCTTGTTTGTCCTGTTGGGCAAGAAGCATTTTCTACTTCAAAAGTTATTGATTGTCTGGTATTTGCACCTCCTACATTATCACATTCTACTTTATATGTTCCGATTGTATTTAAAGTTGTTGAATAATTTAAAGTATAGTCGGCGAGTGAAGCACCATTATATTTACTTTGAACCTTGCTTGCACCACTTGGCCAATTGGCAGATGGACCAAAATACATTTCCGATGTGCCGGTACAATTAAAATTGATGCTGGTGCCGGTTGTGATTTTTCCACCATTTGTCAGACCTTTATTATTGGTAAGATTTATAGTGGCATAATTTACCTCGGCAGTATATTGACCTGAATCCGTAAATACATTAGTATTGGTATTTGTAGCTTTAAATTTTACTATATAAAAATAGGGTTGTTCTATTTTTAATGAAGAAGATGACCAGGTATAATTTGCAATTGTGCTGGCAATACCACCTGTCCCTGTATTTATAGTATTGGTTGGAGAAATAGCTTGATACCCTGCTCTGTCAAAATTTCCTTGAATATATAAATTACTTCCTGGGCTACCACTCGCTTGTATATCAATACTATCATTAAAATCATTTTCAGATACTACTAATAAATTGGTATATGTGGCATTAACATTATAAGTGGGATATACTACTTTATTTAAAAAGGCATCGGCTTTAAAATAATTAAAAAGCAATAGGAAAGATAATGCGAAGAACAAATATTTTTTAAACATAATTTTTAATAATAATTATTAATAAGATTTATAATAATTATAGCATTATCAAAAACATTTATTTTAAAAGTTGTCCACAAAAAAATAACCCCCGCAATGAAGCGAGGGCTTTAAATTTTAAAAAATAATTTTAATTGTTTAAGAGTATATTATCTTGATAAATATTATTATCAGATAAATCAATTTCTTGTCCATCTGAATTTATAAATACAAGATCATATTTACTCATTAAACGAAAACCAGTTTTCCCAGGGGTAAATTCATTAGAAAAAAATCTTTCTGATCCAAGATTTTTGCAAAAAGCATCTATATAATAATTATTAAAAGTAATACCATCTGTTGCCAAATTGGCTTCTTCTGGCATTATAAGATTAATATTATCTCCTTCCCAGTAAAAACTTTTTACAAATTTCCCTACTCCATCGGCTAATGCATATGACCATTTATCCTGATAGCCAAATAGCATACCTGTTGAAGCATAAGGATTTTTTAGTTTAATGCTTTTAAATTTTGCACCAATTGGGCCGGTTGCTTTTACCATAACTGATGAATAAATATCGAGATAACCTGCTGCATTTGGTGAAATTGAAACAATACTTGCGTCCATTTTCCCATACCAATTAGTAGTGATAATAGTAGGCATTGTGCTGCCATTTACCGAGCCAACTGATATAGGAGCTGGAAAACTTTCACCCATTGGCAATGTGGCATAGTCGCCATCATTTATGCTTGTAATGGAAAAGTTTAATGGAGAGCCATTGGCAACTCCACCAACATTTTGCTTTAAAGAAAATCTGCAAATGATAGTATTTTCACCAGCAGAAAGCAAAAGATTGGTAAAAGTTATTTTGCCATTATCGGCGGTTAATTTTACCCAGCTGTTTTTGACGTCTAAATAGCGAAGCATTTTTACTGCTTTACCATATTCACCAAAATTGGCTTTTAAGGTGTCCAGCGTTTTGATACCTCCTGCTTTGTTTTCAAGCTTTATGCTAAGCTTTACACTTACTGCATTACCCACAATAGCAAAAGCGCTATCATAAGTTATGCTTTTAATGGAAAGCCAATCACTTACTTTTTCTTTTGTTTTGAAGCTGATTGTATTTGCTACTTCATTATTTGTAGTGTCTTTCACTTTAAAAGTAAAATTATACAAAGTATTAGGAAGCAAATTAGCAATTGCAAAATCTGTTTTGCCGGTAATGTCTATCACTTCACCAGTCTTGTTGTTGGTTAAAGTTTGACTTACAATACTTGCATTACTATTTGCAGAAAAAGTAAATGATGCACCACGCTCTGTGCTATCAGTAATTTTAAAATTAGTGATCGCCAGCGAGCTTTTGCTGGTTGTGAAATTTTCAGCTTTACTTACCGAACCATTTTGATTGCTTGCAATCAAAGTGATAGTGTAATATTGATTGGCTGATAAATTACTCGCAGTATAACTTCCACCGCTTATCATAGTCTCCACTCCATTTATAACTACTTTAAGTGAAGTGTAATTGCTCACACTAAAATTGAAAGTGGCTGTGGTCATAGTGACTGATGATAGAGTAAAGGAGGATATGGTGGGTTTGGTTATTACATCCTTATGACAACTTGCTGCCATAAGGGTTGTCATCAATAAGATTATTCCCACTAATGACAAAAAGTTGCTTTTTTTCATTTTTTTATTTTTTTATTTTTTTTAAAATTTGCGATATTGCTTTTTAATTGCTAATTATTAGTAGTCAAAAAGCAATACCTCAAATAATTTGAATAAAAAAATAAATAAATTAAAATTATCTTTATTTTATTTACAAATGTACTATATTCCCCACTATATATAGTATAGCAAATACCATCTATTTTGTCAAGAGTCAAGTGATAAAAATAGTGGAAAAAGATTGACAAAAAAAATGATAGGTGTATCCTATATATAGGATAGATAAGGTTTAAAAATTACCCCCTTCGTTTCTACGAAGGGTGGTTTTATTTTAAAAATAATTTATTTATGTTAAAATTTGAAAATTATAAAGATAATAAAAATATTATGGCAAAATTAGAATACAACGAAATCAAACCAAGAAAATATATTATCTATGATGATGCTCCGTACGAAGTACTTGAATATCATGTAGCTAGAACTCAACAAAGAAAACCACAAAATCAAGTAAAGCTCCGCAATCTTATAAATGGTAAAGTTATACCTGCTACATTTCATGCATCAGATACAGTGGATGAAGCAGACATTTCAAAAAGGACAATTAAATATCTTTTTTCTAACAAAGGAGAATATTGGTTTTGCGAAGAAAAAGATCCATCAAAAAGATTTACCATATCAGCTGAGACTATTGGAGACGCTGTAAAATTTTTAAAAGAAAATAATCTAGTAGATGCAAAAATATTTACTAATGATGATGATGAAGAAATGGTAATTGGTATTGATCTTCCTATCAAAATAACTTTACAAGTAAAAAGTGCTCCGCCAAATGTAAAAGGTAATACTGCAGGAAGCAGTAGTGGAAAGCTTGTCACTCTAGAAACAGGAGCGCAAGTAACAGTACCCCTATTTATAGAAGAAGGAGAAATGGTTGTAGTAAATACAGAAACTGGTGAATATGTAGAAAGAGCTGGGAAGTAAAGATTAAATTATATGGGCGGCGCCGAAGGCGCCGCCCATATAATTTAATTAAAATCAAATTTTTTCATTATCTCTTTCTCTACTTCCTCGCGAGGTCGTCCATATCTTTCATATGACATTTGTTTTAATATTTCTCTTGTCTCTTTACTTCCTCTATCATTAAATCCTTCAACAATATTGAACGGTTTTTGTGGATATCCTTTAACAAGTAAAGCTACATAGGCATTAAAATTTTCTAATTTCATAATATCACTTGCTGAAAATATAGGAGCGAAACTAGTTTCTAAAAATTTTGCATCTTCTTCTGAAATACGAAAGACTATTTTACTTCCAACATTTCCAAAAATAGCACCTTTAATATTTTCTGGTATTTGTTTTATATATTGATGGGCCATTGTTAAAGATAATTTATATTTTCTAGCCTCTGAAAGAATAGCAGATATAGAAGTTGTGGCTATATTTTGAAATTCATCAAGATATAAATAAAATGGTGGCTTTTCTGCTGGATTATCTCTACCAAGAGCCGCCATTAAAAATTTACCAACCAAAATTAATCCAATTAGATTTGCATTTAATTCACCCAATCTACCTTTTGATAAATTAACTAAAAATATTTTTCTATTATCCATAATGTCTGGAATATTAAAAGAAGACTTTTCTTGAGCGATAATAGGACGCATCACCTCATTTGAAATAAATACATCGAATTTATTGGTAATATATGGTACATAGTTTTCAAAACCTTGCTCACCTGTTGTTGCTTCTGCGTTTTTGAAAAATTGATTTATGAGAGGATTTTTAGAATGAGCTAATTTATAATCACGATAATTTTTATCAGAAAGTACTCTTGAAATATCAAGTAATGTACACCCCGATTCAGGATGCTCCATCACAAGTCCTGCCGAATTTCTAAAATATTGCTCAAAAGCTGGCCCCATTGATTCTGGAGAAGATTCTGCAAAAAGCTTTTTAAAAATAGAAAGAAGTTCGTTAATCACAAAAATTTTCTGCTCAGGTTTATTTCTGTCATACTCCATCATATTTAATCCCATTGGCATTGCTGTATATGATGGGTCAAAATAAATAACATCGTCCCATCTTTCTTTTGGTATATTTCCCAAAATTTCTAATAGATCCTCCCCGTGTGGATCTATAAAACAGCAACCTTCGCCATTTTTAATATCTTGAATTATCATATTTTTAAGCATTACTGATTTACCAGTACCAGTTTGTCCTATAATATAAACATGACGAAGTCTATCTGATTCAGGTATAAAAACTTTTGTAGATAAATGTCTATATTTATTTTCACCTATATAAAGTCCTTCTTGTGGTAAATCCATTGGAGCTGGAGAAATGGCAGCATCTACTTTTTTTAATTGAGAAAAGTTTTTTACATAACTTGGTATATGATAAAGCGTTGCAAGTTCTTTTAAATTAAGAGGTAAAGATTGCTTATCATTCCAAAAACGAAAAATAAAATTATGTATTTCTTCATTAAGTCTACTGCCTTCAAGCATTTTAAATTGAAGAGAATTTCCATCTACTTCTGTATATTGCATAAAAGTAGAAGCCATCTCTTGAAGCATAGATTTTGATCTTACTAGACTTTCAGAGTTTACAACTATTCTTAAATTTGTATCTAAAATAGTAGAAGAGACTTTACTTGTTATATGTTCTAAAGCTTTTTCATCTTCTATTTTTTTTGGTTTATTTTTATCTTTTTCTATATCTTCAACTGATTTGTTTAAATCTTTTAGGTTTATTAAAAATTCTTTTACAAAAGAATCTTTTGCTAAAACTCTTTTTAATGTCTCACCTTTTCTCATATCTTCTATCATAGAAGAATATTTTTTAAAAAAAGCATCTCCTGCTGGACGGACTATAATCTGCATACTTGCTCCTTCACCAGATTTTTTAAGTTTGGTAAAAGCTGACATTATAAGTGATATTGGATCTGACTCCATCTTTTCATATGTGCGGATTGGTAAAGCTGAAGTTTTTAAACTCGTAGCATAAGCTATCAATGGAAAACTATGCTCAGCAAAAATATTATAATCTTCTGGTTGATGCTTTACTATAATATCTGGGAAAAGAGCAAATATACTTTTTTCAAAAATATCTGCGACCGAATTTAAAACAGATACAAAAAAAGATACTTCATTTGAATCATTTGGTTTTGCAATTTCTAAAGTATAATAATTATTGTCTTTATTTTTTAAATCATATGATATAGCAAGCATACTTGCATAAAATTGCTCCATAAAAGCTATAAACTCTTTAAAATTTTTAGTCTTACTTTCTCCGCCAGTTTCTATTTTTGTTTCAGGTAAAATTATTTCATAGAGCTTCATATTTAAAGCTTTCCATTCTGCTTTTGATAATCCTTTTTCTAATTTTGTGTCGTTTTTTAATAATAAATAATTTATTAAAAATCTATGAAAATCATCTTCAAGACTTTTATCTTTCAATTCTTTTACCAAATTTATAGAAGTATGTATACCTTTATCTAACATAATACTCACAATTTCAGATACTTTTTCATCTGTATTTTTAGGAATTAAATTATCTAAAAGCTTTTTTTTATTATAATCTTTTATCTCGTATTGTTTTGGTAATATTTCTCTAGGATTTTTAGAAATATGTTCTCGCAAAACATCTTTAGCGTGATCTTCTTTACTTATTCTCTCAGCAAAGTTTTTAGTTATTTCTTGTCTTCTTTCTATCTCTTCTCTTAAAAATTTAATTTCATCTTCTGGAGAAGAAAATTTTGGCTCATTTAAACTATTAAAATTATTTTGATTATTAATCATAATGTAAATTATAACATTAAAAAAACTCGATACTAAAAGTATCGAGTTTTTAGTTTTAATATATTTAATTAATAACCAAACACACCAAAATCATTATAATATCCACTAGAATAATATTGATTACTATAACTATATGATGAATTATAATAATAATCATTACTATTATTATAGTAAATATTTCCATAACAATATATTCCACAATTATTAATATTTCCTAGGTAAATTGGAGTTCCTTTTGGTTGTGAAGTAGTTGTAGTAATTGTATATATATAGTATTCAGTTTTCTTTGGACCATTTGTTAAATGATTTTGACAAGAATAATAACAATTGTTCAAATCATTATTTGATGAATTAGTATAAGAATTGTAATAAATTACATTACCATTATTTAGGTTTTGATAATTTGTATTATATCCATTACTATAATAAGCTGATCCAGTATTATACACATTACTATTATATACATTTGTATTTGCAAGAGCTTGATAATTTACAGTTCCATAAACTGGATTCTGTGTTCCTCCATTATATGGATTTCCATAATAATTAGCATTTTGATTTACAATTCCTTGTACACAATTCACTCCATTAAAGTAAAACCCTGCTCCATATACAGCACAATTTGTATTTGTGTACTGGGTATAATTATAATTATACCCTCCCACACCACTACATTTTTTATTGTATGGATCCCAAGGGTGATTTTGATCACAAGTATTTACACATTGTGAACCATTCCAAATATAACCATTGTTTGTTCCACAATAGTTAGATTGATCTTGCACAATAGATAAAGCATCTGCTCCAGCTAAAATATTATCGCTAACTTTTAACCCAATAGCAATAACAGCTATTATTACAAAAGTTATAACGATTTTAGATAAAATATTTTTCATATATTCAATACTTTTGATAAAAAATTAATAATTAGTCCTTTACTTATATACATTATAAGATATATAGATTATATAATAATCACAAACCTATGTCAAGTAGAATTTAATTATTTTTATACTATATAATCAATCATTATATTTCTATTTTTCTTCCCCTAAACTTTCTCTATATTTATCTTCTAATCTCTCCGTCTCTTTAGCATCTTTACCGTATCTTCTTTTTGATCTATCTAATAATTCTTCTCTTATATTTTGTTCTGCTTTTATTCCTTGTATTCTTTTTTGTTGTGCTTCTTTTTGAATTTGTTTATCTTTTTCTTCTTTTTCTCTCTTTTTATCTTCTTTTAATTTTTCATAAGTTTCTGTTTTACTATAATCCAATATTTCACTATCATAATCTTCTTTATTTGTCCAAGTTTTACCACCTCCAACTTCTTCAAATATTGTTTTTTCTTTAGATATATTTTTTTGTGAAATTTCTTTTCCTGTTTTCTTTATCCAAAGATTTTTATTAGCTTCAGCAGTTTCAGCTTTCGCTTCTGCTAATCTATCAACTGCAACTCTACTCGCTAAAGCTTTAGTTTCGATTTTCGTTCCATCTGTTGCTTCTGCCCCAACTGCCGCCGTGTCAGCTCTCCCAGTTGTTGCCGCTACAACATCTGAGTCAACTCCTTGTTTTAGAGATAATTCTTGCTTCTTTTCTTTTGCTTCTATTTCTTTTTTACTTTTTTCTTCCAAATCTTCTTTATAATCATCCCATACTGCCCAAGTTGTCATAAATGGTATTATGGAAGCACCAAAAACTTTCATAATTTTTTTAAATGCTTTAGTTCGAGGAACTTTTTTAAAAGTAAATAATCTTTCTTTTGTTTTGTTTGGACCATATTTAAATAAAAGTATAATAATATAAAATATAGTAGAGAGAATACTTAGAAATACTCCGAGTGATGAAGTTATAACAAAAATATCAAAAACTAATTCTAGAAGGTCTAGAATAAAAAATAGAGTCAATGAAAAAATTGGAGGAAAAATCATTATAATAAAATTATATCAAAAAAATATATAAAAGCGACACCAAAAGTGTCGCTTTTATATATTTTATTTTAAAATATTATTTTCTAGAATCTTGAATTTCTTTTGCAATATTCGTAGGAGCTACATCATAATGCGAAAATTCCATTGTAAAACTTGCCCGGCCTTCAGTCATAGAGCGTAGATTTGTCATATATCCAAACATTTCAGACAATGGTACTTTTGCTCTTACTACTTTATCCATACCTCTTTCATCCATACCTTCAATTTGTCCACGTTTACTTGATAAATTTCCAGTAATGTCTCCGTAAAACTTATCTGGAGTTATAACCTCTACTTTCATTATTGGTTCTAGAATTGCTGGTTTAGCTTTTGCTACAGCATCTGCTAAAGCCATACCTGCTGCTACCTTAAAAGCTATTTCAGATGAGTCTACTTCATGAAATGAACCATCATACACATCACAAGAAATATCTACCATTTTGAATCCAGCAAGTGTACCTCTATCCATAGCTTCTCTTAAACCTTTTTCTACTGCAGGCATATATTCTTGAGGAATAGCTCCACCTTTAATAGAATTTATAAATTCAAAATGATCATATCTTTTAATATTTTTTGGAAGATCTTCATCTTTGATAGAATAATCAATTGGTTTGATTTTAATTTTTACATGACCATATTGACCACGACCTCCAGACTGTTTAATATATTTACCTTCTCCGTCAGCAGATCCGCGAATTGTCTCTTTATATGCCACTTGAGGTTTTCCAGTTGTTGCTTCTACATTAAATTCTCTTTTCAATCTATCTACGATAATATCAAGATGAAGTTCACCCATACCAGCAATTAATGTCTCATTTGTTTCTGGGTCAGTTGTCACTCTAAATGTTGGATCTTCTACTGCTAATTTTGATAAAGCAAGACCCATTTTTTCTTGATCAACTTTTGTTTTTGGTTCGATACGCATATTTATCACAGGTTCTGGTACGACAATTTTTTCAAGAATGACAGGATAGTCTTCTTCGCAAATCGTATCTGATGTTACTGTATCTTTTAATCCTACAGCTGCAGCAATTTCACCAGCATAAACTGTTTTTACTTCTTCTCTATCATTTGCATGCATACGAAGAATACGTCCGACTCTTTCTTTTTTATCTTTTGTTGCATTATATACATAACTTCCAGCTTCAAGTGTTCCAGAATATACACGTATAAATATAAGTTGTCCTACAAATGGGTCAGTTGCTAATTTAAAAGCAAGCGCAGCAAGAGGAGCGGTATCTGATACTTCTAATTCAATTTTCTCTCCTGTTCTTGGATCAATTCCTTTTGGTTTAGCAATATCAAGAGGACTTGGCAAGAAATCTACAACCGCATCAAGCATAAGTTGTACTCCTTTATTTTTTAATGAAGTACCACAATATACTGGAAAAACTTGATTTGTAATTACCGCTTTTCTTAAAGTTGTTTTTAATTCTTCAACAGTAAATTCTTTTCCTTCAAGATACTGGGTCATCATACCCTCATCTGTCTCAACAATCTTTTCAATCATTTCAGATCTTCTTTCTTTTACTATATCAGCAAATTCAGCTGGTATATCAGAATACACAACATCCTTACCTTTATCTCCTTCAAAAGTTACATATTTAAGAGTTAATAAATCAATAATTGCAGAAAAGTTTTCCTCTTCTCCAACTGGGATTTGCATTCTGACAGCATTTTTTGAAAGTCTATCAAGAATAGATTTATATGACTTATCATAACTTCCACCCATTCTGTCTAATTTATTTATAAAACAAATTCTTGGTACATTTGCTTCATTTGCATATCTCCAATTTGTTTCTGATTGTGGTTCTACTCCTGCCACAGAGTCAAATACCACTACTGCGCCGTCAAGCACGCGAAGTGATCTTTTTACTTCTATTGTAAAGTCAATATGCCCTGGAGTATCTATAATATTAAAACGACATTTTTTAGAATCATCTCCTTTTGGCATATATGAAGGACTCCAAAAAGCAGTAGTAGCTGCGGAAGTAATAGTAATACCTCTTTCTTTTTCTTGTTCCATCCAATCCATAGTTGCGCCACCTTCATGCACCTCACCTAATTTATGTGATACACCTGTATAAAAAAGAATTCTTTCAGATGTTGTTGTTTTTCCAGCATCTATGTGAGCAATAACTCCAAAATTTCTAACTTTATTTAATGGATAATCTCTAGCCATATATTTTTTATTTTAATTTTTTGATTAAATCTAAATCTAGAATTTTTCTGGAAACAATCTACGCGGCTTCGGCGTAGGATCCCTTTGGGATAAAGACGAGCCGAGGAGATTAGTTTTTAGAAAAATTTTTATTCTAATAATTATCTTGCAAAGTGTGCAAAAGCTTTATTTGATTCTGCCATTTTATGCACATCTTCTCTTTTCTTTACAGCATTTCCTTCCCCATTTGCAGCAAGCATTAATTCTTCTGCTAATTTTTCAGACATTGGTTTTCCTTTTTTACCATTAGCTGCACTTATAATCCAGCGAGAAGCAAGAAGAAATCTTCTTGTTTCGCGAACTTCAACTGGTATTTGATAATTAGAACCTCCAATTCTTTTACTACGAACTTCAACAACCGGAGAAGCATTTTTAATTGCAACTTCAAAAATTTCAATTGCGTCTTTTCCTGTTTTGTTTTTGATAATGTCAAATGCACCGTACACAATTTTTTGTGCTACGGTTTTTTTACCATTTAACATTATATAGTTAATAAATTTTGAAATTTTCTTGTCATCATGACGTAAATCACCACTAACAACATGTCTATTTTTGACTGGTCGTCGCATAAACTTATCATTTTTAGAGTGTTATATTTTCCCAGCGACATCTGGTACTAACACCTAATTTAAACTTATAATGAATATATATAATATCAAAAATACCAATTTTTAGCAAATATAAAAACGACCAATGGTCGTTTTTTTTTGAGAGTGAGCAATATTTTTAATTTTTTGGGGTAAGATAATACGATCCAGATAGAACCGTAATTTCAAACTTACCCCCTTCTCTCTTACAACTTTTTATGTTGTGAGAGATAACTCCAATCGTCACTACCGCTCCAACCCTTGGCTCACCTTCACAAGAACAATCAAATGTTCTATCATTACGAGTAGGATTTTTGGGGCAATCTTTTTGGATTGCGTGGAAAAAAGTTGTTGTTGGCTCCACTGCTTCGTTTGGTTGATTTTCAACTGTTCTCATCGTGCAAAATTTAAAAGTGAAAAAATGGGTTTTAAAAAAATATAAAAAAGGACATCTATCCTCCTATTATATATTATACACCTTTTTAAAAATATTTGTCAAGTTATCCACTTTTTATAATACAGTTAATATTTCTGGTTTATCCTTTGTAATCAAAACAGTATGTTCAAAATGGGCAGAATTTTTACCATCGATAGTTCTAAAACAATAATTATCTTCGTCATCAAGATATACCTCATCACTACCAAGATTAAGCATTGGCTCTATTGCAATCACCATACCAGGAACAAGTTTTGGACCGCGAACCCCATCATCAAAATTAGGCACTAGCGGCTCTTCATGCACTTTATACCCTACTCCGTGTCCTGCCAATACTTTTAATACTCCAAACTTCTTACCAAGTTTTTTTTCTTCTACTGCTACATAATTTTCTATGGCTTTTGAAATATCATTTACATAGTTTCCTGCAACAGCAGCTTTTATACCTGCATTAAGTGCTCCTTTTGTGATTTTTAAAAGCTCTTCATCTTCTTTTTTTATTTTCCCAATAGGGATTGTAATAGCATAATCTGTAATCATACCTTTATGATTTATACAACTATCTATTGAAAGAATATCTCCTTCTTTTAATTTATAGTCTGTTGGAATACCATGCGCCACTTCTTCATTTACTGATAAACAAAGAGTCGCAGGATATGGGTAGTGAGCACCAGCTGGCATATACTTTAAAAGCGCAGGTTTGTCATTGTCTCTTTTTCCCTTCTCGCTTTGAGTAATAAGTTCAAAAGCAATTTTGTCTAATTCTAAAAGAGAGACTCCAGGCTTAGCTGCTTCTCCCACCTTTTTGATTATAAAAGCAAGTCTTTTTCCAGACTCTCTTAAATTTTTAATAGTGCTTAAATCTGTTTTTAATTTTATATTAGACATAATATATATAATATATTTTAAATAATAACACACTAAAATTTAAAATAAAAAACCATTTTAAAAAATATGGCTTTCTATTTATTATTTAATTTAAAACTTTAAATTAAATTTATTTTAATATTCTCTCATTGTTAGTTGTGCATCAACTTTTTTCACAAAATCTATAATCACAGATACTGCAATTAAAAGTGATGTCCCTCCAATAGCAATTGTATTAACTCCTGTTATAGCTTGAAGTATAATTGGCAATATTGCAACCACTCCAAGAAACAATGCTCCTACAAATGTAACTCTACCTAAAACACTTCCAATATAATCCGCAGTCGCATTACCAGGGCGAAATCCTGGTATAAATGCTCCTGATTTTTGTAAATCTTCAGAAGTTTTTACAGGGTCAAATGATACTGCTGTGTAAAAATAAGTAAATAATACAACAAGTAAAAAATATACTATGCCGTAATATGTTGTATTTGAAAGGAAATTTGAAATACCAGAAGCTATACTCGTAAGTATTGTGTTTGAAGAATTATTAAAGAATTGTACTATCATTTGTGGAAATAGTAAAAGTGATATAGCAAAAATAATAGGCATAACTCCTGATTGATTTAATCTTAGAGGAAGATAAGTATTGGTTAAACCACTTCCACCATAAAAACTATTTGCCTGTTTTGAATAAGTAATAGTGATAGGTCTTTCTGCTTCAGTAATATAAACTATACCCGCTATTACAAGAAGACTTAAAATAATAATTGCTAAAAACATAGGCAACATAGAGATATCAAAAGTTTGAATAATTTGTAAAATCTTTGTAGGTAATGCTGCTACTATACCAGCAAAGATTATCAAGGAAACACCATTTCCTATACCATATTCATTTATTTGTTCTCCGAGCCACATAAGCAGCATTGATCCAGCTGTTATGATTATAAGATTAAAAATCATAGCAGATAATTCTAGATGAGGAATTATATTTTGTGAAACTAAAAGAGTTAATAATGCATATCCTTGAATTAAAGCGAGTGGAATAGTCGCTATTCTAGAATATTGGGAAAATTTTTTTCTACCTGCTTCACCTTCTTCTTGATAAAGTCTTTTAAGCTTTGGGACTAAAACTGTTAAAACTTGCATAATGATTGAAGCTGTAATATATGGACCAACTCCAAGCATTACAATAGAAAATGTAGATAATCCTCCACCAGAAAATATATTTAAGAAACCAAGAAAACTACTATTTGATAAAGCACTTGCAAGTGCTGTTCTATCAACTCCAGGTATTGGTATTGTAGCTAAAAGTCTAGTTATGGCTAAAATAAATAATACAAAAAGTATTTTATTTCGTAATATTACATCGTGCCAAATTTTCTTTAAAGTTTTCATATTTTAATTATAGAGATTTTATTTTTTCTTCCACAACTTTTGAAAAAGTACAATTTTCAATTTTTATTTTTTTATTAAGTTCACCTTTTCCTAATATTTTTACTTTTGGAAGTTTGCCATGTCTCAATTTAATTAATTTTTTTGCTAAAAGAGATGTAGGGCTTACAACTTCTCCATTTTCAAAAATATTTAATTGATCTAAATTGACAACATTAAATCGTTTTTCATCTTTAAATATAACAGTATGAGAACGATTAATACCGTATCCGCGAAGCTTTGGAAGTTTTTTAATTGTATCACGAAGTGCTGGACGAATACTTGACCCAGCTCTTGCTGTTTGTCCTTTTCCTCCACGACCAGCTTGCTTCCCTCTTCGTCCTCCACGAGCAATTTGTTTCTTTTTAGCTAATTTGTGAACTCTTTTAATTTGATGTGTTTGCATAAATTTATAAATTAATAATTATTATTTGACGAATTGTGAAAGGGCTTTTATTGTAGCTTTTGCATTATTCATTTTATTCTTTGTTCCTGAGTGAAATTTAACAGTAACATCATTTATTCCTGCTAAATCAAGCACGGCTCTAGCTGAAGAACCGGCCACAATTCCTTTTCCTCTATTTGGAGTTATCCATACAGAAGCTGATTTATATTTTGCTTTTACATCATAAGGTAATTTATTTCCTTTTGAAAGTTTTAGAGTTATTAAATTTTTTCTTGCTGATTTAAAAGCTTTTTCTATTGCAGCTTGCGTATCGAGCGCTTTTCCTGTCCCAAAACCAATTCTACCTTTTCTATCTCCGACAGCGACAGCAACAGCAAGAGAAAATCTTCTACCTCCAGAAACAACACGAGTTACACGACGAATATCAATTGTTTTTGAATCAAACTCTGGTTTTTCACGAACTATTTTACTATTTGTTCCACGACCACCTTTATTAAAAGGCTTCTTTACAAATTTTCTTTTTGAATCTGCTTCGAGCTCAGTTTTTTCTACCGAAACATTCTTTTCAATTAAATTTTCATTTTTAATATCTGACATATATTTATTATAATACAAGATTTTAGATTAAAATTCTAATCCTGCTTCTCTTGCGCCTTCCGCTAATGATTTGATACGACCTTTATAAGGAAAACCTCCTCTATCAAATACAACTTTTTTAATGTTCAATTTCTTTGCATTTTCTGCAATAATTTGTCCAACTTTTTTAGCTGATTCAATTTTATTTACCTTACTATCAAGATAAGTTTTAATATCGCTAGCGCTTGTTAATGAAGTAGCAGTGTCGTCATTAATGATCTGTGCATATATAAATCTGTTTGATTTATATACAGCAAGGCGTGGAGTTTCGCTTGTACCACTAACTTTTGCGCGAATCTTTCTATGAAGCTTCGCTCGCTTTTCATTTTTAGTTTTAATGATTACTCTTTTCATATATTTTATTATGCTGATTTCTTACCTTGCTTTCTGATGACGACCTCTCCATCATACTTAATACCTTTACCTTTATAAGGTTCTACTGGTTTAATCTTTCTAACTTGCATTCCAAAAAGACTTATCACTTCTATATCAATACCTGATATGGTTAGAGTGCCTTTTTCAGCTACCACTGTTACAGTTTTTGGAATGTCAAGAAAGACTGGATGAGAAAATCCAACATTTAATTGAAGTTTGTCTCCTTTTACTTCCCATTTGAATCCAACCCCTTCGATTGTTAATTTCTTTTGAAATCCTTCTGTAACTCCCTTAATCATATTTTTAAGATGAGCCATATAAGTACCCCAAAGAGATTTTGAAAATTTATCATTTCTGATTGGTTCGCTTGTAATAACATCTTCAGAAATATTAAATTTAATTAAATCTTGTTTAATATTTTTAGACAACTCCCCTTTTGGACCTTTAACAGAAAGAAGTCCTTTATCTACTGTGATTGTTACTCCAGTTGGAATATTTATATTTTGTTTTCCTATTCTAGACATATATTTATTTACCAAATATTAAATAAGACTTCTCCTCCGCAAAGTTCTTTTCTGGCTTCACTGCCAGTTAAAATTCCTTTTGGAGTAGAGACTACTACTAGACCCTTACCGAATTTATATTTATGTATATCACGATAACCTAAGTAGACTCTTTTTGATAATTTTGAAACTCTCTCGATATCATTTATCTTTGGATAAACATGTGGATGTTTTCCAACATATTCGAGAACTATTTTTATTTGTTTTTTATTGTTGCCAATATCTATAACCTCAAAAGTTTTAATAAATCCTTCTCTTTTTAAAAGAGATATAATAGATTCTTTAATTTTTGAATGAGGTACTACAATGTTGTCTTTCTTGACACGGCCTGCATTTTTGATAGCAACAAGCATGTTTGCAATTTGATCCATATATTTTTTATATTACCAAGATGATTTCTTTACACCAGGAATCATTCCATCGTTTGCTAATTCACGGAAGCAAATTCTGCACAAGTCAAAATCGCGCATATATCCATGTCTTCGACCACATTTAAAGCATCTTCTCACAATACGAGAAGAAAACTTTGGAGTTTTATTGGCTCTAGCTTTTACTGATGTTTTTGCCATATTTAATTAGAATATTTTTTAATAATATTTTTGTTATAAAAATATCAAGAAATGTAAATGCAATTTTTAATTTATAAAAACTATATTTAGACAACTGATTATTTATAACAAATTAATAATAACATAAAATGTTTGTAAAGTAAAACACTAAGGGCGGCGCCTTCGGCGCCGCCCTTAGTGTTTTACTTTTTCAATTTAAGGATTACTCTCAGGAGTCGGTGTCGGTTCTGGAGTTGTTTCTGGTTCTGGTGTCGGTTCTGGAGTTGTTTCTGGTTCTGGTGTCGGTTCTGGAGTTGTTTCTGGTTCTGGTGTAGTTTCTTGTGTAGATGAAGCATTGTCGTCTCCGCCAGTATTAGTCTCTGGAGTTGATGAAGAGTTATCATTTCCACTTCCACCGCTACCACCACTTCCACTAGTATTACCTGTATTATTTCCAAAATTTGATTCATTAAACATATTTTTAATAGCATCTCCTTTAGCACAATATTCTGAACCATCATCTTTTTTAACACAAAATTCTTCTACATGTAATTTTTTCACAAAAATTTCTTCAAAATATCCTCTGATAGCTGTAATTCTCGCTGCCACAAAATCAACAACAAAATCTTTACTATTATTTACATAATCAACCACTTTAGCTATTACATCTATAGTAGATTCTTGTCTTATTTTTTCTATAAACTCTTTTAAATACACAAGATTACCCTCATGGTCAAATTGTCTTTGTGATGTAATATTTTTAATAGAACCATTACTTGTAATAATACTCTCAATATTAATAAAATCAGAATTTGCATTATTAGAATTTATAACTATACCGTTACCATCATTATCATCTTGCCATACTCTAATATAATCAACATCAAATGTATTTGCTGTGGTTGATGTATGTGTGTACATTACACCAACTGTTAAAGCTGCTGTAGGATTTGCACCAGTTACAGTTCCACAATCTACAAAATCAATACCACCAGAAGCGTCGACATCTATATAAAAATGTACAGAAGTTGCACTTTCTACTACTATTCTTCCGACGGCAAATTGTGATGTGCTGATACTTCCTGCTGCACTACAAGAAACTGTTCCTACATTTGACCCGCCACTTCTAACTACTCCTACCCAATCTGTACCGTTTTCATTTGAAAAATATATACCATTTGTTGGAGATGAGTCATTTGCTGTAGCTGCAACAAGATTTTGTTGTAATAAACCAATTCTATAATCTTCCGTATTCGCTGTTGATGATGGTTTCATTTTTACTTGTATTACAGGTAGATTTGCTTTTAAGAAAATACCATTGTAATTTGCTATAGTTCTACCAAGAGCAATTACAGCTCCTACTCCAGATGTTGCTCCAAAAGATAATCTACCTATACCATTTACTGAAGAAAGTGGTGTAGAGAAAGTAGCTGACGTTGCTGTTGTGTCAAATGACATTGTTTGATAATCTCCTATGGTGCCTGCTCCGTCTGTTGTTAATGCAGATGTTTGACGAGGATTATTAAACTCTTCTCCAAAATATGAATTATTTGAAACAAATGCTCCTGAAGTGGTAAGCCCTCCAAAATTTGGAGCAACATTTTCAACTTTAAATAATGATTTATTTCCCCCTGTCACTTCTAACATATTTGATCCCCCAGAAACAGTAGAAGATGCAATATGAAGTATTGCTATTGGAGTTGATGTTCCGATACCTATCTTTCCACCTGCTATTGCTGTGGTTGTTGGATTACCACTT
>CAZIHL010000006.1:0-35077 GCA_964538815.1 uncultured Candidatus Saccharibacteria bacterium | reverse complement strand
TGGGAGTGTCAGGATTCGACACATAATTCTTTGTAAATGTGGTTTCCGATAATGAAGAATATATCGTAAAAATTTCTTCAAAATATGTTGCAAACAAAACTGCAAAAGCTGTGCCTTCACCTTTCGGGTGGGCATTTGCTCCAGTAGCCGCTTAATTAAGCCGCCTTGGTGTCTCCCCTCATTTACACATCGTGAGGTCGTGGACAATATAAAGAATGTGTGTAGAAAATTTTAAGTTAGTTTTCTCTAAAATTTTTGAAATCTAAAAAACTAAGCTAAACAATTTTTCTTATTTAATATGTTTAGACAAAAATTATAAAATAAGATATGAAACTAGACTCATTTATAAAAATTATTTGCACGGGGGTTCAACTCCCCCCACTTCCACAATTATTCACAAAGAAAGCCTAAATGGCTTTTTTGTGAATTATAATTGTGAGATTGTGGGGGAGTTGAAAGTCGGAGCGCGACGGCGCGAGACAGGGTCGGACAAATTTTCAGCTTTTATTCGATAAAGTTAAACCTATAAAATCAAAAACTGTTTTACAAAGTTTCTCATTTGATTCTTTTTTAGTCAAAATATGATCATCGCCTTCAAGTAAAACTAAACCATAATTTTTCTTTTGAAGTCCTAAAAGTTCGGAGAAGGTATAAGCTTGGTCTGTACTTATTGTACTATCTTTAGTTGCTACAACTACTTCCATTTTATTATTCTTTGTTAAATTTGGAATATTTTTTGTAATAGAAGCTTTATCATAGAACAATGTTGTGGAAGCATTTAGTGGCATATAAAGTCCGTCAAAATAAACATTAAATATAGAGTTTCCAATATACTTTAATAAAGTTCTCCACTCATATACACCATTTATAGGTACAGCACCTTTTATTTCTTTTGGATAATCTACTATTAATTTTGCTGCCAAATATCCTCCATAACTATTACCTACCACATACACATCTCCTGTTAAATTATTTTTCTTTTTAAATTCACGAATATTAGACATGATACTATCAACCTCTATAGAACCAGCGTTTTTTAAAATAGAATATGTGTAAGTATTTCCATAACCATAACTTCCGGGATAATCTAATTTGAGAACATACGATCCACTTGTTACTGCTTGATCAAGAGTCCAATCATAAGTTGCATAACTAGGATAATGATGGAAATCTAAAGCTACTTGTCTATATGGTCCACCGTGAAGCCAAACTATGATTGGTAGATTTTTTGAATTTGAAAAAGTAGTAGTGTTTGGTGAATTCAGTACTCCATAAGCTCCATTTGAAAAATGGAGCACTTCCCTAGTATTATCATTTAATCTTTCTGTCCAGCTAAAAGATGGAAATGAAGAAGTTTCTTTTGAAATTGGATCATAAAGTATAGGTTTCATATTTGGTCCATCTAAAGTCTCTAAAAATATTTTTCCATTACTCATTCTTTTCATTTCATAAAGTATTGAAATATTTTTCACAATTTCAACATGAGTTCCGGTCTTCACATCTACTTGATAAAGAGACCAATCATAAGGACGTGATTTAGAATTTGAAACAATTAATACAATATCATCAGAGTAAGCCATAATATCTGAAACTTGTCCCAGATCATCCCATTTAATATTTGTGGCACTGTTTACATCTTTACTCTTTGTCAGATCTAAAAATCTTGGTTCTGGATAATCTACACTATCCTCAATAAAAGCATAGCTATTTCCTGATGGGCTAATAGAGTGGTAATTATATGCGTCTGTTAAAAGCTCCCAATTCTTTGCAACAGAATATTTAAATTCTGATCTAGATACAGTACTATTTTGAGCATTTAACAACACAAACTTTTTCTCTTTTGACCCTCCAACACTTGTTGAACCTGGTACATAATAAGCAAAACTTTCACCAGTTGAAGAATATTTGGGACTTAGAATTCTATCTTCTGTAACAGTAGAAGCCATAACTTTATTTTGTTCTAAATCAAAAAATGTAATCTTTTGTTTTGTTCCACTTCCTATTATTACAATTTTGTTTTCTGTATTGTCAGAGAAAACAACTTGTGCAATATCATCTCCCACTCCTATATTTAAATTGTCTTTTACTAAATCCCATTTTTTCTCATCGCTACTTAATTTATATAAAGCGAAATTTATTTTATATGAATCACCGTCTTTTATTTTTACAGCTACAAATTCATAATGTTGAGATAGACTTAATTTTTTATAAAGGATTTCTTGTTCAGTTGGAAGATTTAAAGTGTCAGCAATTGCTGGTAATGGAAAATATGCTGAGTCTGTATTTTTACAAGAAAAATCATTAATATTACAAATATAGTTTTTTACATCACCAAATTTTCCTTGAGAAAACATGACTTCATCATCTTTATAATCTAATAACCTAGAAAGAGAATATGAGCTAGTCATAGATGCTACTCTCATAAATTTTCTAGATATAGAGCCAAAGTATCCTGTGGCGGGAGAAATATTATTTTCTTTTTGCCAAGAAATAACTGCGTCTTTTGTTACAGAATCAAAAGCTCCGCTTTGTTCTACCCCTAGAAATTGTTGAAGCTCTTTTACATCATCCCCTTTTGAGCCAAGAGCCAGATCTCTTTTTATTTCTGCATTACTTACATTAAAATTTAAAAAGCTTAGTAAAGAAACAAGAAATACAAATAAATAAAATTTTTTCATAAAATTATTAATAATAATGCCCTCTTATAATATTTATTAAAATAATATCATAGTATTTTAGAGATAAATAGATATAGATTTTAGTACGATTTTGTGTTATAATAACCCTATAAAAATATGACAAATGAAACTATTGCAACAATCGCCCTAGCATTAACACCTTTATTAGTAGTGGCTCTCGTTTGGAGTTTTATCTGGAAAGGTATAGCCTTATGGAAAGCTGCGAGAAATAATAGTAAAATCTGGTTTATAGTTTTACTTATAGTCAACACTTTTGGTATACTCGAAATACTTTATATTTACGTATTTAGCAAAAAAGCAATTTTAAAAAAATCACATCACAATCATCATACAAAATAATCAAATGAATCAAGTTAAACCTCCATTCGGGAATTTTCAGAAAAGAAATTTAAATAAAGCAAGCATAAATAATCAAATACGCGCTCTTGAAATGCGTGTTATTGATGAGACTGGAAAAAATCTTGGAGTAATCAGTAAAGATGAAGCATTACAGCTCGCTAAAAATGCAGGACTAGATTTGATAGAAATTTCTTCAAGTGTAAATCCGCCTATTTGTAAAATAGCTGATTATGGAAAACATACTTATGAAATGAGTAAGAAAAAAAAGGAAGTAAAAAGTAAACAAATAGTAAGCGAAACTAAAAATATTCAAATAAGTGTTGAAATTAGTGACAATGATATTTTAATTAAAAGTAAAAGAGCTGCTGAATGGTTAAAAGAAGGCCACAGAGTTAAAATAGATTTACAATTGAAAGGTAGGACAAAATACATGGATGATACTTTTTTAAGATCAAGAATGGATAGAATATTAGCAATTATTCCTTGTGAATATAAAATTGCTGAGCCAGTAAAAAAAGTAGGGAATAAATCGTTCATTACAGTACTTGAAAAAATGAAATAATTATGATATTATTCTAAGACTAGAAAGATAGAAAAATAAAGTATTTAAATACTTTATTCGCTTTAAAGAAAATTTATGAAAACAAATAAATCTTTATTAAAAAGACTAAAAATAACAAAGACTGGTAAAATTTTAGGAAGAAAGCCTGGATTTAACCATTTTAATTCTCGTCAAAGTAGAACAAAGCAATTAGCTGGAAGAAAGATGTCAGAATTTGTAATGACAAACAAAGCTAAAAGAAGATTTTTACCAGGACTAACAAAATAATTTTTTAATATTAAATATATGGCAAGAGTAAAAAGAAGTAAAATAGCAATGAAGCACAGAAGAAATGTGCTTAAAAGAGCAAAAGGATTCCAATTTGGAAGAAGTAAAAAAGAAATAGAAGCTAAAGTAGCACTAAGAAAAGCAGGATCACACGCGTTCGCTCATAGAAGAGATAAAAAGAATGATATGAGAAAGCTTTGGAATGTCCGAATGAATGCAGCCCTAAGAGAACTAGGAACTACATACAGCAAATTCATCAACGCTTTAAAGAAAAAGGATATTAAACTAGACAGAAAGATAATGGCAGACCTAGCAGAAAATCATCCAACTATCTTTAATAAAGTTGTAGAAGCTTCAAAATAAATATAAAATAATTAAATCCCGCATTTGCGGGGTTTAGTTTTTTAAAATTAAACTTTTGCTTTCAACTCTTCTATCATATCTATATCACCCATAGCTTTTCTTTCTTTATTTTCCTTTACCATTTCAATTAATCTTTCTATTAATCTTTTTGGATTTGAATCAAAAATAACATTTGTATTTACACGATTACTATTTCTAATAATATCTCTAATTACTTCATCTGTAGCCCAGGGCCCTTCCAATATTCCGAGTGGCATATTTGATTCAAACGCTACAGTAAATTCATGAATTGTTCCTATTCTTCCACAACCTATAACCATAGCATGCGAGCTTTTTGTAAGAATAATATCTCTCATTGGAAAACCAAATCCAGTGTAAATAATAATATCATTATTTTCTGTTGGTAACAGATATAATTCTTTATGCTCCTTTTCATTAGCGGCCGGTGAAAGTCCCAATGAAAAAATACCATTAGCTTCTTTATATCCTTCCGCAGATAAATGTGGGAAACCGCTTGTTGCTCCTGTTGATAATACACAACCTTGCCTAGCAATTTCTCTACCAAGTTCTTTAGCTATATTTGTTACCTCTCCACCACAATGGGCTGTCTCTGCAGCGCCGGAGACAGAGATAACAATCTTTTCCTGAAAATCCATAAGTCTTATTTTTAAATTATTATATCATAAACTTAAACATTTATCTCTACTATTTCTTCTGTATCTGGGACTTTTACATTTAAATGAAATTTTTCTTTTAACTTTTGCGCTAAAAAACTTCTACTTTTTGGCTCACCTAATACAATAAATATTTTTTTTAAAGTGTCACTCATTTTACTTATCCATTCTTGAATATCGTCGGAGTCTTTGTGAGCAGAAAATCCTGATATTTGTATTATTTCAGCATTTACTGATACTTTTGCCCCATTAATTTTTATTTCTTTTAGCCCATCTTGGATTTTCCTGCCTAATGTACCAGCTGCTTGATAACCAACTAAGAGTAAAATATTATTATGATATGGTAAATATCTTGCCTCATGATGAATTATCCTGCCGCCATTACTCATACCAGCACCAGCTATAATTATTTTTGGACCATCTACATTATTAATAGCTTGCGATTCTTCTTTTGTTTTGCAAATAGTTAAACCTACAAAAGAAAAAATATCATCTCCACTACGAATAATTTCTTTTACATTTTCATTAAAATATTTCTCGTATTTTTTATATACTTTTGTAATAGATATACCGAGCGGAGAGTCTAAAAATACTGGTATAAGAGGTATTTCTTTATTTTCTACCATTTTATTAAATACATATATCAATTCTTGTGTTCTCTCTACTGAAAAAGCCGGTATCATAAGGGTGCCTTTTTTTGCTATAGTCTTTCTTATTGTATTTTTTAATATATCTATCCTATCTTGAATATATTCATGATTTCTATCACCATATACACTCTCTGTTATTAAATAAGTAATATTTTTTGGTATCTCAGTATCTTTTAAAAGAGGAGACGGTGAATTACCTAAATCTCCTGTAAACATTATCCTCTCATCAGAAATATCAAAAACTATCAGACTACTACCTAAAATATGTCCAGAATCATATAAAGTTACTCCTATATTTTTTATACTTGAATCACCAGATTCTATAAACATCTTTTCATGATAATTTTTTATTTTCCATAAGGACATAGCTTTTTCTATATCTTCTACACTATAGATACTTGGTAATCCTTTTTTTTCTGCTTCTTTTGATAAAATATTTAAAGAATCTCTTAAGACAAGCTCGGCTATATCTTTAGTTGCTGGAGTTGATATTATAAGACCTTCAAATCCATCTCTCACTAATTTTGGTATTCTACCTACATGATCTAAGTGGCCGTGAGAAACAAATAATATATCTATATTTTTTGGATTATATGAAAAATTTTCCCTATTCATATCTTCTGCAGATACTTCTCCTTGATATAGGCCACAATCTATCATTATATTTAATTTGCCTACTTGTAATAAAAAATTAGATCCTGTAGCGGTGTTTGTTCCTCCAGCAAATTTTATTTTTATTTTAGACATAAAAATATTATAACATTATTTAAAAGTAAAAAATCCTATAATTATAGGATTTTTTACTAGGTACTTAATTATGATGTATCTACCTTTAAAAAAATTTAAAGTGGGTAGAGAAAACTTAAGCCCACGAGCAAAAGATAATATCTCATCACCCTTGATACAAATATAAAGATAAATAATATAAATTAAGTACCTAATTATATTTTATATCTTTTGTATTTTTATGCAAATTGACGAGTTAATAAAGTTAATTTGAACTATTCAAGATGTCCGTTTAAATCAACATCATAAAGCATTTTTTCATTTATAGATTTCCACTTTATAATTTCTTCTGGTTTAAACCATACGGCAATCTCTCTTTCTGCCGCATTCTCTCCATCTCCAGGATCGGTGCAATGAATGACATTTCTCATAGCACGACTGTCATCCGTATCACAGATATAGTATGAATCCAGAGAAAAATCTCCTCTGATTGTGCCTGTATCAGCTGTACTTGGTTCTGTAGAACCAACTAATCTTTTTACAACCGCTTGTGCTTGATTTCCTTCTATTATCATCACAACTACTGGAGAACAAGTCATAAATGATGATAGCCTCCTTATAATATCTCTACCATATTCTACAGCTTCTTTTTCTACTGGCTTTCCAAGTGCTATTCTATTTTTTACTATATTTTCCCCTTTTGTAGTAAACCAAGCGTCATCTTTATTATAATGTTTTTGACATTGTTCATCTGTTGCCAGAATCATTTTCATTGCTACAATTTTTAGACCAATTCTTTCAAATCTACCAATAATATCACCGATAAGTCCTCTTTGAACCGCATCAGGTTTTAAAATCACAAATGTTTTTTCTTTTTTTGGGTGCATAATATTTTAGATTAATAATTTATAAACTTTTAGAACATTACCATAAACATCCTTCCAAAACAAATATTTTATTTATTTTAATAAGATATTTGTAGTAGACACACTATTTAAAACCTTAAATGAAGAAGTGGCTATGTCAATACCAAAATAATTTACTTTTAAATCTAAATTTTGGCTATTATTACAATCATTTACATAAGTAAGTGGACTTCTGGTCATATCTTTAAACCCAAAATAATAATCTCCTGAATTATTTAAACTAAAAGAATTAACCATTTCACCACTTGTCCATTTATCTTCATTAAGAATATACCCTCCCGTATTTACTTTAAAATAAGCATGTAAATTTGAAATATTTACATTAGCAGGAATAGTTAAAGTATATTTAGCTGGACATACTACTGTCATATTTGTACTTCCAAAAATTGGAATAATATTTTCATCAGTTAAATATTCTTCTTTATCTGTACCAAATGTTATTGTGTGAGAAATTCTTAATGTATTATCAGTTCCAGAAACCCAGTTCGTATTTGGTGTACACATACTACCATTAGATCCAGGAGGACATCCTCTACTTATAGCTACGCTAATTGGTGTTGTGCAGTCCACTTTAAGACCTGGAACATACTCACTATCGCACCCAGCATCTCTATAAGATATATACACCGTACTGGCTTGTACCTTATTATTTACAATAAAAGAAAATACGATTAACGTTATTAAATATAATTTAAATATTTTTGATACCATATATTTATTTAAATATAACATAATAATATAACATAATAAAATAAATAAATATAAAAAGGTACTAAAAGTACCTTTTTATATTATCTAGCTACATACGGCATTAGTCCCATAAATCTTGCTCTTTTGATTGCATTTGCAAGAGCTCTTTGACTCTTAGCAGAAAGATTTGTTTTTCTTCTATTTAAGATTCTACCATTTGGATTAATAAACTTTTGAAGTGTATCAATAGCTTTATAATCTATTTTAATATTATTTTCTTTAAAATAATCTTGTTTTTTATTTTTCATATTTTTCTGTTTTTAAAATGGTATATCGTCTGGATTTATATCCATATCACCATAATCAATGGTATCTAATTCCTCTATTTTTGAAGAATTAGCTGATTCTTCATTATTAGATGATGAATATTTTTCTTCTTCTGGTTTTCCTGCTACTCCAAATTGAAAGTTTTCAGCTACAATTTCAGTACGATATTTTTTACCACCACCATTTTGATCGTCCCAACTTCTTGTTTGAATTCTTCCTTCAATATATACAGGTCTTCCTTTTTTAAGCCATTGTGCAAAAATTTCAGCAAGCTTTCCAAAAGCTACAATATTATGAAATTCTGCAACTTCTTTTTTAGAACCTGCTTGATCTTTGTATGATCTATTTGTAGCCAATCCAAAAGAAACTACTTTATTTCCATTTGGCATACTACGAAGATCTGGATCAGCGGTAAGATTTCCATATAACATCACTTTATTTAAATACATATTTTTAAATTTAAATTTATTTAATACCCAATTTTTAATATAAAGTAATTATATCACGATATACTTTTTGACAAATTATTATTAATTTATATTTTCAATCTCAGTTTCAAGCTCTTTTTTAGCTTCTTCATCGAGATTTTCTTCTATATTGTCTTCGATTGTAGTATCTACATTTGAACCATTATCTACAATTTCTTCTTTTGTTGTCAAAGTAATTATAGAGTCAGCTTTCATAACTGAAATGTCTTTTGTAAATACATCATTACCTTTTATAGTTTTTATGACTAAAAATCTTACTATTTCTTCGTCTAATTTTAGCTTCTTATTTATTTCTTCAATATTTGATGGAGAAAGTTCAAACTTAACCCAACCAAAATATCCTTCAGAAAAACGGACATTCACATTATTTACAATTCTAATCATTTCATAAGATAGCTCGCGCATGTATGGAGTCTCTTCTGAAATGAAGCTTCCATTTAAAGAAGCGATGTATTTTTTAAGAGTTTCAAGCTTTTCCTTAGCTTTCTCCTCTTCTAGACGATTATCAAAGATAAATGATATTTCATATACTTCTTTTTCGTCAATCATCACGGTTTCATTTTCATTCATATTTTTATTTTTTAAATAACTAATAATATTACTATTATAACACGAAATATATATTATTTCAAGAATAATTTTTTAAAATTTACTTTTAAAATATTTTTAAATTCTTCCCTATTTTCAATCTCTTTTATCTCACAAATTTTATTAAAAACATCAACTACAAAGCTAGGCTCATTTCTTTTAGCTTCTCCCCTGCGAGATTTTGGCATAACAAATGGAGAATCTGTTTCTATGTGAATTTTATCAAGTGAAATACTTTTTATCATTTCATTATATTCCTCAGTGAAAGTACAAACCGCTGGGATAGATATTGTAAAAGTAGGTAGCTCCTTCTCAATCTTTTCTAAAACATTTTTTGTGCCGACAAAAAAGTGAAAGTTGCCTTTTGCTCCAGGATATTCTTTTAAAATTTCTATAGAGTCGAGATATGCGTCTTCCTTACTATATTTACTTGGGCGAATGTGTAGCATTATTGGTAAATTTAATTCTATCGCGAGCTCTATATGCTTTTTAAAAATTATTTTTTGTTCTTCCTTTTGACTTTCGTCATAAAAATAATCTAATCCGCATTCTCCTATTGCAAGACATTTTTTGTCTAATGATAAATTTTTTAATTTACTAAAATATTCATCAGTATTTTTTAAAACATAATTAAATTCTTCTAAATTATCATGTGGATGAAGTGCTACAGAATAAAAAATATTTTCATTTTCTTTTGATAAATTTTTTGCTAATTCTGACTCTTTCAGATCTGTCCCAATACAAATAGTCGCAATATTTGAATCAGTCATTCTTTTTATAGTTTCTTTCCTGTCATTCTCATATCCATCAAATTGTAAATGTGAGTGAATATCAATATATTCTATTTTTGATAAATCAAAAGACATATTAAATTCTAGCAAAAAGTGGTTTTTCTGGCATTTTATTTTCTTTTACTAAATTGTAAATTATCATTGAAGTTTTTGGCATAAAAAAATATAAATGATGAGAAATATCTAAAAGTTCAAAAACGCACTTTTTTAAAATCTCTTCTCCATTTTTTACGTCTTCCTGATTTTCACTTTTTAGTAGTTTAAATGGAACAGTTTCTTGAATATATTCATCTAGCTTTTTTTGTTTATCCGTCACAAAATGAATTGCCTCATTTAATTTAAAATTATTTAGATAATTTTTATAATTTTCATTTAAAGTAGTTTTTTCTACTTCTTCTATTATTTTAGAAATTTCTACTTCATTTAAATATTGATTTGTTAATTTCATTATGCGATTCACTTGATTTCCAAGACCATTTTGTAAATATGTAATATATGAATTTTTAATAGAGTCGTGAGTAATATCACTATCTTCAAAATTTGAGACACCGTGAGTAAGTACAAATCGTAGTACTTCTTCTGGATATTCTGTCACTTCTTTATAATTATTAATTACTTCAAAAGGACTTATAACATTTCCTAAACTCTTACTCATTTTTTGTCCGCCTGAAACTATAAATCCATTAATAATAATATTGGTAGAATTTGGAATATCTGCTGCCATAAGCATGGCTTGCCAAATTGCTGATTGATAACGAAGATTATCTTTGCCACAATATTGAACTACTTCTCTTTTTGTATTGGAAGATTGTATCCAGAAATCTTTAAAATTTTCTCCATTTGGCCAATCAAGAGTAGAAATATAATTTGTAAGTGCATCAAACCAGACATACATCACATGCTCCTCATCATCTGGCACTGGTATACCCCAGCTCATTTTTGAAGCAAGACGAGAAATAGAAAAATCTTGCAAACCATTTTTTACAAAATTTTTAATTTCATTAAATCTAAAATCTGGAATAACAAAATCAGGATTTTCTTCGTAAAATTTTAAAAGTTTTTCTTGAAATTTTGAAAAAGCAAAAAAATAATTTTCTTCTTCACGAATTTCCAAGTCTCTATTTGGATGATTAATACATTTACCATTACTATCTAATTCATTATCCTGCTTTTCAGATTCACAACCAACACAATATTTCATTTTATAATTTTTCTTATAAATATATCCCCTATCCTTTACTTTGCCCCATAAATACTGTGCTGATTTTATATGTTTTTCATCTGTTGTTCTTATAAATACATCATTTGAAATATTTAAAAGATTTAATGCTTCTATAAATTTTTGTGCATTTCTATCTACATATTTTTGAGTTTCTATCCCTTCTTTTGAAGCTCTCTCAAAAAGCTTTTGCCCATGTTCATCAGTACCTGTATTAAAAAATACATTATACCCTTCACTTCTTTTGTATCTGGCTACAATATCAGCTCTTACAAATTCCATAGCAAAACCAATATGTGGGTCCGCATTCACATATGGAAGTGTAGTTGTTAAATAAAAATTTTTAGACATAATTATTAAATTAAGTCTAATATATCACGAAAGAGATTTTGGAAAAAGGGAGAAAATACAGGGTGATGCCGAAGGCATCACCCTGTATTTTTAATTCGAAGATACTACCCAACTTTTATCTAATGAAATATCTTGCAAATTTGAAACATTATCCTCAGAATTCCTGTCCCCTTGTCCAAAAACTACAAGCCTTATAATACTTCCGTTTGGTGCTTTATTATTGATTCTAACATTTAAGCGAAGCTTATCGCTTCCATATGCTGGTACTTGAGAAAGTTCGGCTGCAGTATTTTTATTCCATATAAAACTTTTATCTTCATAATTTATTAATCCATCTTGTGCTACAGAATTAGATATGTCTATCTCATCTCCAATTAATTTAGCTTGCAAAACTACATTATCAATTGGAAAACCTGTATTATTTTTATAAGTTAATTCTAAAGTCATAACTTGACCTGCTGTTACAGTATTATTTGAAGCATAGGCATCGGAAGATAAATAAATATCAAGATACTGACCTGTAATATTTATAGTTTTTTCGACTTTTGAGTATATATTATCTATATCCAAACTATAATTATCAAAATTTGATAAAGTATTTGTGGCAATATTTGTCTCGGTTGCATCTTCTTTTTTAATCCCTGTATAAAATGTAAACTTTGGCGCTTCACCAATATTACCCACTATAACGCCTGACATTATTATTTCTTTTTGAGAATTGGCTGGTAAGCTTACAATTTTCCAAGAAGGACTATTACTAAATGGTTCAATTGAAGAGGAAGCATAAGTAAAATTATTAGGGTTCCTAGCAGAAACAATTAAATTTTTAATTTCATTCTGAGTGTTATTTCTAACCGAAACAGTAAAAGTAGCAGTATAATTTTGATGAATCTCCTTCAACGATTTTACATTTATAGAAACTGGTGAAGATTTTAATATAACAGAAACAATATTACTTTCTTTTGTAAATTCAGTACCTTTAAAATCTGGACTAGAAACAGGAAGTTTATAATAAAGAATGGGTTTAATCTCTTTGATTATACCTTCCGCTCCAAAAACAGAAAAATCTAAAGTTTTATTTATTGTCGTGTTAGCTGGTATAGCTCCTATTTCTATTTGTTTATTTGTTAAATTTTTATCACCATTAGAATTTTCACCAGAATCATAATTTACCATTATATAAGAATTTACTATTGGTATAGTATTATTATTGCTTATAATAATATCTATTTTTCCATTTTCTCCACTTGTAATGGAACCTGGACCAGCAGAATTAATTATTATCCTATTTTCTGAAAAAGAAGCCCCTCTATTTAAAATAGAATAAATAACAAATCCACTAGACACTAAAAAGGTAAGTAAAGATATAATAAAAAATTTAATAGTAAAACCTATTCTTTTTTTAGGTTTATATTCTCCATTAATATTTGATATATTTAAATCCTTATCGTTCCAATTTTCTGGTATATCAGATAAATTATTTTTAGTTTCAATATCAATCATAATGGAATAATTATAACATGCTGTGTTTTAGTACAAAAATTATATGATCTTTAATTTCTTTTTCATTTAAGAAAAAATGAATATAAAAATCTTTCATTTCAAAATTTTTGTATTCTTCAATATCTTTTACTCCTATAACTTTTGCATCAGCATATCCAGTATCCACAAGTACTAAATAATAAATTAATATCCTTAACTTAAGTGGATCAATAAACATAAGATCATTTGAAGAAATTGTCAAAAATTTTAACTTTTCAAAAAGTTTCTTATATGTTTTCTTTTCTTCTAAAAATCTATTGATTGTTTCAGAGATAAGTAACTTCGTTTCAGAAAAATATTGTGAAGATTCAAGATTTTCTTTTAATTCTTCTACTCCTGTGAGTCTCCAAATATCTTTTCCTTTTACAAGGGTCATATTTAAGAATTCATTTTTTTTAGCATTCATACGAAGCTTGGCATTTATTTTTCTTATACTTCTTGCAAGTACAAAAATAATACCAAAATCTTTTGTCCAAACTTTATAGACAAAATCATTTTCACCTTGAGGATATTCTCTCAAAATAAAAGCTTCAGTTGTATATTTTTCAATAGACATTAATTTTCTAGAATAATTTTTTCCTCATTTCCTTCAGTAAATTTAATTAGGAAAAGTTTACAATCTTTTTTGAGTTCGTTGGTAAACGAAGTTATGAAATCAATTCTTTCTTTACTTGATTCTACAAAGAGAACCGCAATATCACTTGGAGTTAAATTCTTCTCCTTACGTAAATCTTTTATTTTTCTCGTTAACTCACGATAATCTCCTTCTCTTTTTAATTCTGAGCTTATTTCTAAATCAAGAATTACATTTTGATTTTCAGAATATTCTTTCACCTCACCTATTAAGATTTCTTTTATATTCACCTCTTCTTTCAAAATATCTATATATTTTTTATCTAATTTTATTTTTGTCCAAAGTTTTGAAAGTGGCTGACGCACTGGAATATTATTTTTTTGTCTTTGCATCAAAGCTTCTGTCACAAGACTTCGGACTTCATCCATTTCTTCCAAAACTTTTTCATCTACCACAAAGATATTCTTTGGCCAAGCTTCAAGATGAACAGATTCTTTTTTCTCAGAGTTTTCTTTATTTACTGACAAATAAATTCTTTCTGCTAAAAATGGCATAAATGGAGCAATAGTTTTTGAAAATTCATTTAGCATTTTATATAATGTAAATTCTGCATTCATCTTCTCTTCCTCGCCAGATTCCCCCTTTAATCTTTCACGTGATCTTCTTAGCCACCAAGTAGAAAGATCATCTATAAACTTTTCAAGTGGACGAGTCGCCTGATCAAGACGGTACTCATTCATATTTTTTGTTACAGTTTCTAGCACTTCCGAAAGTCTAGTGAATATCCATATATCCATTGGGTTTTCTATTTTTCTTTCTTTAGGAAGAAACTCTACATTTAGCATCTCATAAAAACTTAAAACATTTTCTAGTTTAGCCACCACCTTTTTGTAAGTTTCTTCTACATTTGCATCTGAAAAAGGGATATTTTCTGCACACATAGCTGGTGAAGAAAGTAGAGTTTGACGAAAAGCGTCAGCGCCATATTTTTCAACTAGTATTAACGGATCAGTATAATTCTTTTTACTCTTACTCATTTTTTCTCCATCAGCCGCCATTAAAAGTCCATTTACTATTACATTTTTGTAAGATGCTTTACCAAATATTCCAACCGATAAATTTAGAAGCGAATAAAACCATCCTCTAGTCTGATCAAGGCCTTCAGCTATAAAATCAGCTGGAAAATTATCTTCAAATGTAGTCTTATTTTCAAAAGGATAATGAAGTTGTCCAAAAGGCATTGACCCAGATTCAAACCAACAATCAAATACATCAGGTATTCTTTTCATTTCTTTTCCTTTAGAACTTTTCAAAACTACTTCATCTATATATGGTCTATGTAAATTAATTTTTCCCGATTCATCTCTTGGGACTATTTTTAAATCTACTTTTCTAATCTCTGCATTTCTAGGATAGAGTCTTGTATCATTTGAGATTTCATCTGTCATCACTTCTTCTTCTGTATAAAGACCTACTCCGGCAGTAGCCATTCTCATTGGAGCACCGTGAGTCACAATCAAAATCTTTTTTCCTTCATATTCTTTTTCTAACTCATAAATACCTTTCATCATACGATTCATCACATCACCATGACTTTCACCTCCGCCAAGCACAGTGTTAAATTTTAAATAATCTATACCATAATCTTCACGAATCTGTGTTGATGGTCTACCGTTATAAGTTCCAAGATTTATTTCTCGAAAATTTTCATTTATTATAATTTCATCCTTTTTGTTTCCTGCCATTATTTCTGCGGTCATTCTTGTGCGAGTAACAGGAGAAGAAACAATAACATCAAAATCTACCTTACTTTTTTTTCTAGCATCTTCTACTTGTACTTTTCCTAGCTCTGTCAAAACATCATTTGGATCAATGCCAATTTCTTCTACAGCATTTACATTGTGAAATGATTCGCCGTGGCGCATTAAATAGTATTCGTTTTTTGCTTTATTAATATTATTTTCTGCCAACTCTTTTAATGAACTTATTATTTTTATTTCATCTCCGTCTACTTCTTTCCAAATTGGAAGTGGTGCTCCCCAGTAACGACTTCTTGATACCGCCCAATCACGAGCTCCTTCAAGCCATTTTCCAAATCTTCCATCACGAATATTTTCTGGATTCCAATTTATTTTAGAATTTTCTCTTAAAAGTTCTTCTTTTATTTCTGGAACTTTTATAAACCAAGAACTTGTTGCATAATTAAGAAGTGGCGTCTCACATCTCCAGCATGTTGGATATGAGTGTATTAATTTCTCTTTTGAAAAAAGAAGTCCTCTACCAGCTAAATTTTTTATTATTTGTATATCAGCAGATTGATTATCTTCTTTAGTTTTAACCTTCATCCCTGCAAAATCTTTTACTTCTTTTATAAATTCTCCATTCATTTCAACATGTCTTATGATAGGTAAAGATTTTTCTTTGGAAAGATTTAAGTCGTCTTCTCCAAAAGCTGGAGCAATATGAACAACTCCTGTACCAGTATCCAAAGTTACAAATTCTGCACCCACAACAGTATAAAGATTTTCTTTATTTTCTATTTCAGAATTTATAAAATAATCAAATACTGGTTTATATTTTTTACCAACTAATTTTTCTCCAGAAAAAGTTTCAATTATTTCTAGTTTTAAATTGGCTTTTTTGAATACTTCCTCCACTCTCTCTTTTGCTACAATATAAACTTCCCCTGATTCAGCTTTAGCTTTTACATATTCAAATTTTTCATTTATGGCAAGAGCTACATTTCCAGGAAGAGTCCAAGGAGTTGTTGTCCACGCTAAGACAAAAGTATTTATTTCATCTACTAATTCGAATTTAGCAGTTACAGAAATATCTGCAAGATCTTTATATCCTTGCGCTATTTCTGATTGAGCTAAAGTAGTTTCACATCTTGGACAAACATGCATACTTTTATACCCTTCAAACACAAGACCTTTTTTATTTAATTCTGAAAATGCCCACCATACTGATTCTGTGTAGTTAGAATCCATTGTACTATAAGCATCTTCCATATCCACCCATCTTCCAAATCTTGGAATTATTTCTTTCCATTCTTTTTCATAAGCAAATACACTTTCTTTAGCTGCTTTATTAAAATTTCCAATTCCAAATTCTTCAATTTCTTTTTTGGAATTTAATTTAAATTTCTTTTCAATCAAATTTTCAATTGGAAGCCCGTGAGTATCCCAACCCCATTTACGACGAACATACTTACCATTCATTGTTTGAAATCTTGGTATTGTATCTTTTATTGTCCCCGCAAGAAGATGTCCATGATGAGGAATACCTGTTGCGAATGGGGGTCCATCATAAAAAGTAAAACTTTCTACCGGGTCAAGCCCAGCTGGTTTTTCTAAACTTTTTTGAAAGATTTTATTCTCTTTCCAAAAGTTTAATATTTCTAATTCTTTATCGTTTATATTTTTGTTTTTATTGTCCATAAATTTGATTGAAAATTTTAATAAATTATTTAAATTTTTCAAAAACTAATTTCTTCGGCTCGTCTTTACCCCAGAGGGGCCCTACGCCGAAGCCTCATAAATTGTTTTCTGAAAAATCTTATATGTAAAATATAATCGCCCAAGACTCTTGCGAGTCAAGGGCGATTTTGCAATATTTTGCTTTCCGCGGTACCACCTTGATTTATAACTTCATTTTGAGGTTCTAGTCAGGGTGGCGCTTCGCGCCACCCTTTTCTTCCTCAAGCTCTGGAGTGATTAGTTCCGTCCTTGCTTTATACTTTCATTATATCAAAAATAAAGAAAATACAAAATATATTTTACATTCTCTTCACCTCTTCTATACCAATAGAATTCAAACTAAATTTAAATATTTTCAAGAAATATTTTACTAAAGCAATATTTGAATTTGTAAGATTTTCATCTTCAGAAATAATTTTTTCCTTTGCATACCAAGTATTAAACGCTTGTGCTAGCTCAAAAAGATATTTTACTATTACCTGCGGAGCAAGTTCTTCAATTCCTCTTTTTAATACAGATTCAGATTCTATTAACTTTTTATAAAGTGGTAAAGAACTGAGGGAAACAATTAATTCTCCTTCTACTTTACCCACCTTTTCTAAAAGAGAGTTTGCTCTTGCGTAAGTGTAAAGAATATATGGACCGGTACTCCCTTCAAAATTAAGTGAAACCTCAAAATCAAAATCAATATTAAGTCCTGGCTTTGATTTTAAAATTGCGATACGAAGTGCAGAGAGAGAAATATTTTTTATTAAATGATCTTTTTGAATTTCGTTTAAATCTTCTGTTTTACTGCCAAGTCTTTCTTCACTTTTTTTATTTACCATTTCCAAAACTTCTTCTACCGTCAAGACATTCCCGAGTCTACTAGACATTCTTTTACCTTTCAAGTTTAATCTTCCATGAGGAATATGTTGACTCTTTTCAGCTAAAAATTTAAAAGTAGAACCAAGCTCTTTTGCAGCTTGTAAAACAACTTCAAAATGAGGAATCTGTTCAGTATCTGTTACAAACAAATTATAATCAAAAGTAAAGTATCCATATTTAAGATCAAGTAATCCTAAATCTTTTGCTTCATATGTTGGATGATTTTCACTATTTATAAAAACACTTTTAATGGTTTCGTCACTTTCTTTATTTTTTATTTTTTTAGTATCAAAAAAAACCGCTCCGTTTTCTCCAACTTCAAACACTTCTTTTCCTTCTTCCTTATTAACATTTTCTTTTACAATTTCTTCACCTCTTATCCCAGCTTCTGACTCGTAAATAAAATGATCAAATTTACTGCCAAGCATTGCTAAAACTTTTTTGAAGTATTCAATATTTACTTCTCTTGCTTTTGTATAAATCTGATATTCCTCTGTCTCAGAATTTCTTTCAAAAAGATTCTTGGCGACTAATTTTATTTCATCTTGTTTATCAGGATTTTCTTCATAAAACCTTACACCTTCTACATATGCATCACCAAGAGTATTTATAATATCTTCATTAAAAAATGACCAGTTCTTTTTATTTTTTAAAATATAAACTGCTTTTGCAATACCGATTGATATGTCAGAAGGGAAAGCCATTGTCCGTAAATCTGCTTTAGTAGACTTCATCATGCGAACAATAGACTCACCTATTATGTTGTTCATAAGATGACCAATATGAAATGGTTTGAAAAGATTTGGTGATGAGTGCTCAACTAAAACTTTTTTATCTGTAAAAATAGTTTCAACAAATTCTAAATTAGAAAGTCTTTTTATTTCCTCTATTAAAAATTTTTCTTTTAAGAAAATATTTACAAATCCATTATTGGCCAATTCTATTTTCTCTATAATTTTTGAAAGCTCTTTTTCGCTTTCAATATTAAAATTAATTTCTTTTATAATTTCCTCCCCTATTTCTTTTGGAGACTTTCCAACTTTCTTTGCCAGAGTTAAAGCTATATTTGTAGCCACATCTCCAAATTTACTATTAACTTCATCAATAAAAGAAACATCGAATTTAAATTTTTCTGTTTCTTCTCCATCAGCTTCTTCGGAAGTTAAATAGCTTATCCTGTAAGCAATATGAGAAAGTTCATTTTTTAAGTTTTCTAGCAATGTCATAAATATATATACATATTAACAAAATAAAAGACAAAAAGAAAACTAAAAACAACTTTCCAAAATCAATATAAAATGATAGTATAGGTCTGACATTTATCATTCACAAAAAAACAATAAAAAATGAATCTAAAAGAAAACGGCACTATTTCTGAGTATGATACTGTACTTTTGGATGCAAAAGAAATTTTTACTAAAAAGGTAAGTGATTATGGAGGAATAAAATCTGTAGCAGTTATGCGAACTCCTTCTATCATAGATCAGCTTTATATAAAGCTGAAGAGGATTCGCACTTTGCAAGAAAAAGAGTATGAAGGCAAGGAGCCAGAAATCAAAGAAAACAAAGCAAATGAATTTCTTGGAATCTTGAACTACTGTATTATAGGTATACTTATAAAACAATACAAGGAAAAAGTTTTTACTTTTAGTAAAGAAACTTTGATTGTAAAGTATGAAGAAGTAGTAAAAGAGATCAAAGAATTAATGCTAAAGAAAAATTCTGATTATGGAGAAGCTTGGAGAGAAATGTATCAAACTTCTTTTGTGGACTTATCTTTGCAAAAAATTTTTAGAGCAAAGTCTTTATATGTACTAAAAGAAAACACATTACTTTCGGAAGGTCTTATCGCAAATTTTCAAGATATTGCAAACTATTCTATCTTTGCTCTCATTTTAATTTCTGAAAAAGTTCATACTCCCTAAATTATTACTACCCTATCAGGGTAGTTTTTTACTATTTGCAAAAATGAGTGAAAATGATAGTATAAGCGAGATAGCTTACCATTTGGTAGCAAAAATTGTTCACTTAATTTTTAAAAAATGGCAAAATCATTTGAAGAAATCAACGTCTTTTGTATAGCACGTACAAAAATAGATCGTGAAGCCGTAAGATTCTGGCTTGATGACTTAGGGGCAGCTGAATTTGAAATACCTTCTGAAGAAATAGTTCATGGCCCGGCACTACTTGTAGCCCTAGCCGCTAAACAATGCTATATGGCATTTCAGCCTGGCCTTAATCCAAATGTAAACAAAGTAAGGACTGACATGGTTGAATACTTGGATAATGTTTTAAAACAAAAACATGGCTCAGTTATTGAACATGCAAGTTTCACCTTTGGTATTAGTGGATGTTCTAGGGTATTTACAGGAGAAATGAACAGACACAGAGCAGGTGTTGCAATCTCTGAAAGAAGTATGAGATATGTTCGTTATACTCCAGAAGACATTTCTTTTTGGATGCCGGAATGTTTTCGGGATGATGAAGCTGATGATGAGGAGATGAAAATGAAAAAAGCCGTGAGTAGAGATTTACTAACGCAGCAATTTGAGTCCCAAGGAGCAGCAATGCAAAATTTTGCAGAAATCTGGAAAGATGAACTTGCGCCAGAAAGTAAATTTCATGGTAAAAAAGTTTTAACTTCAGCATTCCGTAGATGTATTGGAATGGGTATTGCCACAGGTGGAGTATGGACTCTAAATCTGCGAGCACTTCGCCACGTCATAGCCTTGCGAACTGATCCATCTGCCGAAGAAGAAATTGCTCACATCTTCAAAAAGATTGGTAAAATTATGCTTTCTGAATTACCGGAAATTTTTGGAGATTTCAAAGAAATGATTGACGGTTCACTTGTTCCAGAATACTGGAAAGTGTAAGCGAAATCCCTTTCAAAACAAATTTGAAAGGGATTTTTTATTTTCTAAATTTAAAAAACAAAAACGCCTTTCGGCGAATTTTGTTTTTATTATTTAATTTCAAGACCCATACTTCTTGCAGACCCTTCAATGATTTTCATAGCCTCTTCTACTGTATTTGCTGTAAGATCTTTCATTTTAGCTTCAGCGATTTCTCTAATTTTGTCTTTAGTTATTGACCCAGCTTTTGAAAGCTTTGGTTTCACTGATCCTTTATCAATACCTGCTGCTTGCTTGATTAAATAGCTTGCTGTTGGAGTTTTGATAACATAATCATATGTTCTATCTTCGTAAACGTAAATCTTTACTGGAAGAGTTCCTTTCATTTCTCTAGTATCAGAATTGAATTTGTTTACAAAATCCCCGATTTGTACACCAGCTTGTCCTAGAGCGGGACCAAGTGGAGGCGCTGGAGTAGCTTTTCCGGCTTCAATTTCAACCTTTACATATTTTAATATCTTCTTTTTTGCTGCCATAGTTTTTAATTATTAGTGTGTGCATTCTAACACAAATTTAAAGTTTTTCAAATAGTTTTTATAATTTCTTTACTTGTAAAAAGTCTAATTCTAAAGGTGTTTCTCTGCCAAACATAGATACTAAAACTTTTAATTTACCTCTTGCTCTATCTACTTCAGAGACTCTTCCTTCATAATCTTTAAATGGACCATCTACAATAGACACAATCTCTCCTTCATCAATAGCTATTTCATGTGTTGTTTCAGCTTCTTTCATATGAGAAAATATATAATCAAGTTCTTTTTTAGTTAAAGGTACTGGAGTGGTTCCGCTTCCTACAAACCCAGTAACACGAGGAGTATTACGGACTTGATACCATGAGTCGTCATCTACAATCATGTCTACTAATACATACCCAGGATAAATCTTCTCTTCAATCTCTACTCTTTTTGTTCCTTTTACTTTTATTTTCTTTTCAACTGGAACAATTACATCAAAAATTTTATCTTCTAATCCTAGAGAAGTTATTCTTTGTTTTAAATTGCGGAGTACAGCATTTTCATATCCGCTGTATGTATGTACAGCATACCAATGTCTTTCTCCACCAAGTTCTTGTTTTGCCATATTTTATATATTAATTAAATTTATTTAATAAAAAGATCTAATAATTTTGCAAAAAAACCATCTAATTGAAATAAGAAAATTGCAACAATTGTTGAAATCACAATAACTAAAATAGTGTGATTGATAGTCGCTTTTTTAGTAGGCCAAACTACATGAGTTAATTCACTACGTACAGATTTTAAATAATTGATAATAGTATTCATAGATTTATTAATAATCAAATTTTAACACAAATTTTTCATTTTTAAAACGCCTTTCGGCGCTCTAAAATTATGTATATAATATACTTTTATTTTTTAAAAAAGTCAAATCACTCCGCACCGAAAGTGTGAAGTGATTTGAAAATACTTATAAATACATTTATTTAATCTTCTATTTGGAATGTAATTGTTACGGTTGAATTAACTTTTTGTTCCCCTTCAGCAATATTTGCGTCTCTTCCCATTGCTCCCCCTGCTTGATTCATTACTTCCGCCTTTGCACTGTACATCATTGGAGCAGGTGCGTAGTTTCCAGTATCATCAGAATATCCTACTATTCTTTTAATCTTTACTCCAAGAGATCTTGCTAATTCTTTAGCTTTATCTTTTGCATCTTTTATTGCCAAATCTCTAGCATCATCTTTTACTTTTTGTATATCATCCACATCAAAATTTGGACCATATACTTCTGTTACCTTTTCAGCGGCTAGTATATTTAAGACCTTTGATACATTTTCTGTATTTCTAATTTTAACATTTACACTTTCACTTGCCTCATATCCAACAACAGTAGATAGACCATCTTTATAACTATATCTAGGATTTACTGAGTAATTTGATGTTTGAAGATCTTTCTTTTCAATACCAAGCTCTTTTAGTTTTGCGAAAACACTATCTGCTTTTTTTGCAATTTCATCTTGAAGAGTTTGAGTATCGTTACTACTATTAGTGCTTCTAATAGTGAAGTTGATAGTAGATATGTTTGGTACAGCAGAAACCTCACCAATACCAGTGATTGAAATTGTTCTTGGATTTGTGTAGTTTGCGTATGTCCTTGCTACCCAGTTTGCAATTAGTCCAAGAATAAATAAAAGAACTATAGCGAATATTAATTTTCTCCATCCTCTATGATGGCATTTTCCATCAGTACATCTGTACCAATTACACTTATTATTTTGATTATTGTTATCCATATTTAAATAAAGATTAAAATTATTAATATGTATATTATATCATAGAAAAAGGATGGGCTGCCGCAGGCAGCCCATCCTTTTTCTTAAAAAACTTAACTATTTATTAATTAAATTTAAAACTGTATTTCTATCAAGACAAATATCAGTATTTTGCATCATACTTGTTGAAGACGCATCTCTAAAACAAACACTTTGTGAATTTAAAATATTTAAAATAGTTGTTGTAGAATAAGGAACAACATCTGTTGTACCATCTGTATAATTTATTAAAAATCCAGTAGAGGTGGCGTCGACATTATAAATACCACGTCCGTTTTTACCAGTGGGTCCGGCAGGTCCTCTTTGAGAAATATATTTAATTACTGTTTTTTCTTCAGTTTTTTGATTTTTATATTTCTCTAATTTTTCTTTTAGGATTTCTATTTCCTTACGTAAATCTTCAATATTTAAATTATTTTCGTTTGTATTTGTTGAAACTGACGAAGAGGATGAATTTAAATCATTATTTAAATTATTTTGATATGCTATTTCTTGATTATTATTTATATTTTCAGATAATTGTATTTGATTTCTATTAATTTCAGTAATTTTATTTTGAGAATTATTTTGATTTAACAATTTTTCATTTACATAATTATAAAATTTTGGCAAAAACATATAACATAATAAAACTGATAAAATCAGTAGCAATAATATATAAAATATTAATTTACCTAAAAAGGTATTATGATTACTTTCTTTATTGTTTTCTGTTTTTGTTTCAATTATTGATTTGTTTTCATCTTTTGATAAAAGAAATTTATTTTCAATTTTGCTTATATTATCATTTGATAATATTTGTTCTTCTTTATTTATTAAAATATTATCTGATTTTTCTTTAATTTCTCTTCCAGAATTATCTGTAAATTGAGTACTATTTTTTAAATTAAATGTATAAGGATTATTTATTGTCTTATAATTAGCATCATCATCTGTTTTTAGATTTTCTAAATCATCATTTTTAATATCTATTTTTTTTGCTGTATTTAATTCTACGCTCATTACAGGTGTAGCTTCTACTGTTTTTTTATTTTTGGTTTTAAAAATTCTTAATCCTTCCATTATATCCTCCCTATCCCAACCACTCGCCGAAAGTAGAGTCTTTAGAGACTCTTCATTAAGATTTCTATTCAAGCTCATTATACGCTCCATTACATCCTCTATATTCTGAATAGTCATACATAAATATTATAACTTAATCTATATCTTATTTTTTACAAAAAAGCCTTATATGTGGATAAAAAATATTTTATCTGTTAAAATTATAAACATGTTTACAAAATATTTTTACTTAGTCCGTCATGGTGAGACAATTTTAAATAGTCAAAAAAGAAGACAAGACGATAAAGGCGAACTTTCTGAAAGAGGTATTCAAGAAGTTGAAGATTTAGGTAATAGGCTTATTAATATGCATATAGAGAAAATGTTTATTTCTCCATATGAAAGAACTATACAAACTGCTAATATTTTAAATAAATATTTAAGATTAAAAGAAAACAGGATAATAATTACAGATCTTATAGCTGAAAGAAAAAATCCATCTAATATTATAGGTTTACATTATGATGATCCAATTGCTAAATCTTTTATAGATACAATGGATAAAAGTATCCATGATCCAGATTTAAGAATTTCAGATGAAGAAAATTTTCAAGACCTAAAAGACAGGGCTATAAAAACACAAAAATTTTTAATTAAAAATGGAGAAAAATATAATCTTTGTGTCACTCATGGGATATTTTTGAAAATGTTTTTATCTACACTTTTATATGGTAAAGATTTACAAGTAAAAGATTATATAAAAATGAATTTATATAATCCTGCCGATAATGCTGGAGTTACTTTTGTTAAATATTCTCCCCTTAAAAATTTCTTTATGCCACTACGAAAATTTTTCGACTCAATCTTTGGTGATGAAGTAGATAGCGATGATGATGGAAATCCTAAACCTGACAAATATTCACCTTGGGAAATTCTTTCTTATAACGACTATACAAGAGATGGGTTCAAAAGACTTCGTATTTAGGCAAAAACAACTTCTGCTTTTTATCTGGTGTGCCTATCCGGATTCGAACCGGAACTGAGGGCTCCACAAACCCTAGTGCTAACCATTACACCATAGGCACCATACTCTAACTGCGGTGTTAGACCTCTATTCTAACAAAAAAATATATAAAAAACTAGATGTCAAATAAAATAAAAACTCTTATTAAGAATAAAAGTTTTGTGCCCGAGACTGGATTTGAACCAGCATGAGATAATTCTCGCTACCACCTCAAGGTAGTGCGTCTACCAATTTCGCCACCCGGGCATAAAAAAGTCTGATCACTTTAACAGGAAATAATATTTACTGTTAAAGAATACGCTATAAGGCAAGCAATATTTTATTGATCAGACTATATTTATATAATATCAGAAAATAAAAATAAATCAATACTTAAAAAGTAGGAAATATTTATTAAAAAATAAAAACAGCATAAAGCTGTTTTTATTTTTTTTATTCTTATTCTGTAGTATTTTCTGCTTCTTCAGTATCTGATACCTCTCTTGTTGTAACACCATCTTTTTTAACAAATTTTGTATCAGTTTTTAATTTTCTTCTAATATCTTTTTTTGCTTTATCTCTCACATAATACAATTTACTTCTTCTTGTTTTGTTTTTTCTAACTATTTCTATTTTGTCTATATTCCCTGAATATAATGGGTATATTTTTTCTACCCCCACTCCAGATGTTACCTTTCGAATTGTGAAAGTTGCTGTAATTCCTGTACCATGTTTTCTAGCTATAACCAAACCTTCGAAAGCTTGAAGGCGGATTTTACCGTCTTTATCTTTTAATTTATTCCAAACTTTTACAGTATCCCCTGAAGAAAAGTCTAGAGCTTTTCTTTCTTCCATATCTACTTTTGCTAATTTGATATTTGTTTTCATATTTTTGAATATATAAAAAGTTTTTAACATTACTTGGGAGAAACTACCCTGCCAAAATATACATTTTGAAATTTAATAAACGGGTCTATACTCCAACTTTTTATCTTAAATATCTCTATTTAATTCTCAAATATTAACACAAAATGAGCTTTTAAGCAAATAAAAATAATAACTATATATTAGACTTTATAATCTAATTCTTCTAATACTTTTTTCATATCATTATGTTCCTTTATTATGAAAAATTTTTCTTCTATAAATTTTTTCTCTCCCTTTTTATCATTTTCTAATATTCTTATTTTAAGCGAATAAGCATGAAGAAATGGTCTATCTAATTTTGTTTTAAATTCTTTTTGAATTTTTTCTCTTTCTAACTCTCCTACTCCATAAAGAGAATCTCCAAGTAATGGATGTCTTATTGATTTTAAATGTACTCTAATCTGATGAGTTCTTCCTGTCTCTGGATAACATTCAACAAAAGTAAAAGGACTTCCTACTTTATTTTTTAATCTTGCCAAAACTTTATATCTTGTAACAGCATTCCTTTCCCTACCTCTTATATCTCCTTTTCCATCATTTGTGAAAAGATCTTTAGTATTTTTCTTTCTAAAGTCTGACTTACTTCTAGCAATTGGCGCATCAATTATTCCTGTATCATTTTTAATATGTCCTATCACTATTGCATGATAAACTTTTTTAGTTGTATGTGCTTGAAATTGCTTTTTTAAAAAAGTGAAAGCCTCTTTATTTAAAGCAAAAATCATAACTCCTGTAGTCCCAGTATCAAGCCTATGCACAACTCCTTCCCTTTCAGGGTCACCAACACCCTCAAGTACATCTTGCCATTTTTTCTTTTTAAATTTTGTTTTAACAAAATCTTTCAACCAATCAGCTAAAGTGTACTCTTCTTTTCTTCCGTCTGGATGAGTCATTATCCCATTTGGCTTATCTATAACTACCTGATTTTGATTTTCGAAAATTGTCTTAATTTTTGGAATTTTCTTCATAAAAGGATTTGCGAAAAAATTAATTTTAGGGTATTATATCATAGTAAGGAAAATTAAACACGGGTGATTAGCTCAGTTGGTAGAGCAGCGCATTTACACTGCGAAGGTCGGGGGTTCGAATCCCTCATTACCCACCTTAAACGAACTAAATGGTAGAAGCAATTATACTTTTCTTATATAATTAAAATTAAGAGAATCCTAATAACTTCTCTTATTTTTAATTTAGTAAATCTTTTAAAACTATTGCTTCATTATGCGCTTCATCTTTTGCTCCATAAAGAAGAGTTACAACTTTTTTCTTTTTCCAGTTTTTAAAAATTTCTTCTACTTCTTTATTCTTTTTTAATTCTACTTTATATTTTTTTACAAATTCTTTAAACTTTTTTGGATCATGGTCAAACCATTTTCGCAACTCTGTACTTGGTGCAACAGCTTTTGTCCATTCATCTAGTTTTGCTTTTTCTTTACTCACACCTCTTGGCCAAAGTCTATCAACAAGTACACGATATCCATCACTTGTTTCAGCTTTTTCATAAACTCTTTTAATAAAAATCTTATTCATATTTTTATTATACTCCTAAACTATATTTTAGAAATATATTTATTACCTTTAATATAAAATCTTCGAAGCTTATCTTTGGCTTTTGAAATACCTATACGAGTAGTGCTTATTATCTCTTTATTTGAAAGAGTCTTTTTTTTAATAAGTTTGAGAGGAGTTTTTGATAAGTCATGACCACTCAAGCTTCTATCTACTTTTATAGCTTGGCAAATTTTACCAGGACCATTTGTAATACTTATTCCACTTATTCCTCTATTTTTTTCCATTTCATTTTCACCTACTATTGGCTCTGCTGCTCTTATCAAAACTCCGGCACCATACCCCTCTTTTCCACAAACAATATTTAAACAATGATGCACACCATAAGTAAAATACACATAAGCATGCCCCGCTGACTTAAACATTGCTTCATTTCTTTTTGTTTGACCGCGAAAAGTATGACTCGCCTCATCTTTTTCATCATATGCTTCAGTTTCTACAATTTTCACTCGTAATATTTTGTTTCCAATCTTTCTTTCTATTTCACAACCAAGTAATCTCTTAGCGGCTTTTTCTGGATCAGTATTTAGCCATTCAAAATTTTGATTTTCCATTTTTATAAATCTTTATCTAAAAAATTACTTCCTTTTAAATCTTTTATAGTAAGTGCGTCCTTTTCAGACTTTAATTTTGCAATTCTTTCTAACTCTTCTTTTTGTTGCTTAATAAATTCTTCATCTGTCATATTTTTTAAGATTTGATATTCTTTATCTTCTTTCTCTTTTTCTTTAATAGCAAATTTGTCTTCTATAAATTTCTCTTCTATTATAGGTTTTTCTTTATGATATTTTCCTTCTCTTATTTCTTTAAAGATGTCCCTTTTATTTTTCTCTGTTATTTTATTTTTATTATTCTTATTACTTTTATTATTTTTTGAGAATTCTTCAAATTTCATATTTTTATATACTTATATACAGTATACACCTTTTATTTAAAAAAAATAACTCTTTATTTTTCTATTAAAATCTGCTATATTATTAACTATTGACCCCGTAGTTCAATGGATAGAACGAGAGCCTTCTAAGCTCTAGATCTAGGTTCGATTCCTAGCGGGGTCACAAAGATAAAATAAATTAAAAATAGTTTTTTAATATTCTATTTCTCTTTTTAATCTATCCTCTAACTTTCTAGCAAAAAGTCTTTTTACTTTTTCTTCGCCACAAATAATAATTTTCTTTTCTATATTTTCTTTATTTTGTATTATTGGTATTATTTCTCTAAAAATATCATCTAATACTTTTGTTCCCTCTTTTTCTATAAAATTAACACCATAGGGCAACACCAAATCATTAAATAATACACAATCATTATGTATACAAATATGATTTACAGCAAAAAGTCTTTTCTCTCCTAATATTCCTGTGGCTGGAATATAATTCGCTTCTTTAAATCTACTTTTGAAAAAATTAGACATAATATTTATATCTATATTTTATCACGTTATCTTATTATAAAATAATAGATCGCAAATCCAATAAGCAAAAATGTAATAACAGAAGCCCAAACATTTTCTTTCATTGCGTCTTTCATTTTTCCTCCATACTTGTGAGTAACAAATGAAACTATTATAAATTTTAATCCTCTACCGAATATTGCAGTTAAAATAAATAAAGGAAAATTAATAGCAAATACTCCAGAAGCTATGGCGGTGATTTTAAAAGGTATTGGAGTCATTGCAGCTATTAGTAGTACGATAAATTCATTGTGAGTTAGCCTTGCACCGAAAGCATCAAAATCAGCTTGTAAGTGATAAAAATTAAGTATCGGTTGACCAAGTAATTTGAAAAATGAAAAACCGATAAAGTATCCAAGTATTCCACCAAGCACAGATGAAATAGTAGCGACAGTCGCCACCTTTTTCCATGAATATTTTACTTTATGGGCTAAAATAAACATTACCAAAAAGTATGCCGGGAATGGAGATATGGCAGACTCGGCAAAAGAAACCCAAAAAAGACTCCTTAAAGCATTTTTACTATTTGCTACTTTTTCTGACCATTTTAAAAATTTATCTTTCATTTAGTTTTTCTATTATTAAAATTTTTACAAAACAATTTATGATACTTCGGCGTGGCGCCGCCCTGAAGTAAAGACGATCCGAAGAAATTAGTTTTGTAAAAATTTATACATCATTATCTCATTTGTGAACCGTTCTTTACTTCAATTGTTGGAGTTAATAATGATAAAGTCTCTTCACCAGTTGCTAAAATCATCGCCTGTGACTCCATGCCCATCATTTTTCTAGGTTCCAAATTTGTAATAAAAGCAAATTGCTTACCAATTAAAAAATCTTTTTCAAAAAACTTTTTAATTCCAGACAATACTTGTCTAGGATTCTCTTCTCCAAAATCTACTGAAAGTTTTAGAAGTTTTTCACTTCCTTCAACTTCTTCTACTTCTAAAATTCTACCTATTTTTATTTCTACTTTTGCTAAGTCTTCAATATTTATCATAATAGTTTGAATTATATCATTTTAAGAATAAAGAAAAAACCCGATACTCTCGTATCGGGGTCTAAAGGTTTTAACTTGTGCGGCTATAAAAAAAATTGGTAGGAGATCGTGATTTTGGTACGATTGGCTCCGTTTTCTTTTTACATACTGCCGCTGTCTTATTCTTTGTGTAAAGATTTGGTTTAATATCTTTAACTATTGTGTAATCAAATCCACATTCATTAAATGACATTGGGATACCAAATATTACATGGTAAGAAATAATGATCATCAGCAAACGTTTAGAATACTAAATTAGCATAAAAATAAAAATATTTCAACTTTCTATTTTATTTCATATTTAGTTTTTTATCCAAAAATCTTTGCAAGATTATAGCAGCTGCAGAATCATCTGCGTTTTTTCTATCATCAAATCTTCGAGCTTCTACTGTAGAAAGCCATTCTTTTTCAAAATAAATATTTAATTCACTATTTTCTTTTTTTAAATTATTTGAAAAAATTTTTGCTTCTTCTAAAATTTTATTTGGCTTCCCTTTTAAATTCAAGCTCTCTCCAACCACAATATTTGTAATATCTTTTTCTTTTAAAATATTTAAAATTTCTTTTAAAGAATCTTCTTTTTTTTTATTTTGAATTATATTCAAAGGAAAAGCGAATTTACTCTCCTCGTCGGAAATAGCTAAACCTATTTTTTTTGATCCATAATCTATTCCTAAATATTTCATAATTTTAATTTAAAAATTTTAGAAAAATACTTTTGAGAATGCTTTCGTGTAGTGAGGTTCGCATTTTAAAAAGTATTTTTTAAATTTATTCTTTAGCTAATAAATTTCTTAAAACCTCTCTTGCTATTACCCTATCATCACTAGCAACTTTTTTACCTTTTATACTCATTGTGTTTAGAGAACCTCTTGTAGTTAATAAAACAACATCACCACTATTTGCCATCTCAATAGCTTTCTTTATAGCTTCCCCTCTATCAATAATTATAAAAAGATTTTGATTGAATATTTTTCCTGCCTTATCTGCTTCACTAGCTATTTTTTGAGCAAGCATCATTTCATCATCAAAATAAGGATCAGAGTTAGACACAATTACGATGTCGGCCTTTTCTCCTACTACTCTACCCATATCAAAAAGTCTTTGCTCATCTCTTCCTCCGCCATCACCGCCCAAAACTATAATTACTTTATTTTCTTTACTTCTTTTTAAATTTTTTGCAGTATCAAGGAGACTGTTCATACTTAATTTTTCATGAGCGTAATCTACAATCACTTTAAAATCTTGTCCTTCAAAAATTTCTTCCATTCTTCCAGGAATTAAATTTAATTTTGAAAGACCTTCGCGAATTTGATGAAGATTTAACCCATATCTTTCTCCTAGAATAATAGCGGGTAGTGCATTATAAATATTAAATTTACCTAAAATATTAATTTCAAATCTACTGCCTTTAAAATTAAAACTGACTCCATTTTGTGATTCATTTATATCTTTAACTTCCTCTAAAGAAAATAAATTTTGCTCTATATCTTTAGCTGTTTCTATAAAATACTTAGCATCATTATCGTCTTTATTTATTATCGCAAAATCAATTTTATTAAAAAATGATTTTTTAAAAATTCTCATTTTTGTGTTTCTATACTTTTCAAAAGATCCTCCATGTGAAGATAGGTGTTCAGGTGAAAGATTAGTAAATACAGCTACATTTAAAAATAATCCTAAATGGCGAAATTGTTTAATCCCTTCACTAGTAACTTCAAGTACAACATATTTACATCCTTCATCTTTCATTTGCTTTAAATATTTTTGTAAAATAAATCTACCAGGCATACTCATGTGATATTTATTAATAATATCTTTTTCACCGATTTTTATATTCGCGGTTGAGATGAGTCCAACTTTTTCGCTAGTTTCTTTTAAAACAGAATAAATAAAATTAGCTGTTGAAGTTTTACCTTTTGTCCCTGTTACTCCTATGATAATCATTTTCTTTGCAGGAGCTCTATAAATTAAAATCCCAGCTATAGCAAGTAAAAAATGATAAACTGGTTGTCCTGCTTTATACAATTTTTTAGGTATTATTTTTTCTATAGCGCGTAAAATACTTTCCATATTTATATATATTTGTTATTCTAACATGTTAAAACTTTTCCACAAATGTTAATTTTAAGATTTGCATTTTTTATTGGATTTTATATAATACTAAAGTAAACTTAAATACCAGAGAAGTTTACGTAAGTTAAAAACCCCCGATTCTTCGGGGGTTTTTAACTGATTAAATTTGATTATTTGAGCACATTATAAAAATTTTGATTATTGTTCCCTAAAAGATACCTAGGTAAATTATAAATATCTTTGACGTTTTTTGCATAAAATGAAACTCCTACAGCTCCCGCATAATTTAAATCTTTTAAGATTTCTATTATTCTCTCGTCAGTTACTCCGTATGGGTATGCTAAAATTTTTTCAATATTTGTATTACTAATTTTTTCTAGATATTCTTGATTATCTTCTACCTCTTTTTTAATAGTTTTATCTTTATACTCTGTTAAAAAAGCGTGATGTGCTGTGTGATTTGCAAGCATCATCCCATTATCAGTCATCTCTTTTAATTCAGAACTTTTCATACAAACTGGATATTTATCAATACAATCTTTATATATAAAGAAAGTAGCTTTCATATTATATTTTTTTAGAATTGGATAAGCATTTTCAAATTGAGAAACATATCCGTCATCAAAAGTTAAAATTATAGATTTTTTAGGTATATAAGTTTTATTTTTTAAATGATTTATATAATCTGTAATAGATATAGAAGTATAATTATTATCTTTTAAATATTTCATCTCTTCTTCAAATACTTTTGGAGAAGTTATAAATAACTTCTCTTTTTCTGTATCAGTGTTATTTATTTCTCTTATTTGATGATATCCAAGTATTATTATCTGATTATTATTTTTATTATTTTTATATAAATTATTTAATTTATTTTCTAATACTATATTATTTGATAAATATTTTGCCTCTTCTTTGATGGAGACAGCTTCGTTTCTTTTAATATATTCAAAAGTAAAATAATAAGAAATAATAAACGGTATTAAAAATAATAATAAAATAATAAAAGAAAAAAGTATTGGATCTATATTAAATCCGTCTTTAAAAGACTTTTTTCTTTTTGTTCTTTTTCTATTTTTACCCATAATTAAAAATTATTATAGATAAAAAACATAAAGAATGCAAAAAGGAATTTCTATAAAACAGACTAAATTATTTTAGTAAATATGGAGAAAGAGTATTCCAATCTATTAAAGTCTCTAATACTCCAGCAGCTCCAGGCGCTATCTGATATTGAGAAAATACGAAATTTATACCATTATCTGTAATATAAAAATTTTGAAAATTTGAACCTATATAAAAACCATCGCAATTACATTTTTCTTTATCTATACTACCATCACTTTTAAGATATTTAATACCTAGTCCTTCTTCAAGCATATCTTTAATTATCATTTCATTTTTAGAATTTAAAAGGTTATTTTCTAAAATTTTAGTTAACTTTACTCCATTTCCATTTGAAAAATCTAAAATACTTTCTATATCTCTTTTGCCATTTTTATCAAAAGTAAATGTGTTTACTACATTAATACCATGAGCTCCTCCTGTAAATTCATAAGTATTAAAAACATAAGAAACTGTACCTTTATCTTTTGATTCGTATTTTTCATAAGAAATATTATACGAGTAAACCATTTTAGGTCTATCTGGAAAATCTTTTTCTGTTTCTTTTTCAGAATTATATAATTCTCCTCCAATTTTCCATTCATTTTGTTTTTCTTTAATTTTATAAAGAATAAAAGTTTCAATATCTTTTTCTTTATCCAAACTATCTATTGGATATTTTGCAGTAATTTCATAAAAATCATTTTTATCAGAAAAATCTTTTTCTTCTACTGTATTTTGAGTATTAGATACTATAAAATTAGAATTTACATTTAAATCATTTAACAACTTTGTAGGTTTATATACTTTCCATAAAGCTATAATTACAGTTAATATAGCTATGATAGTCAAAATTATTAAGATTAATGATATTTTTGTTTTTTTCATATTTATAAATTAAGCTAATTAATTGATTGTATTGTAGCCAATACTCTAAAAATAACAGAAGAAATATTAAAAGAATTTTCCTCATTAATACATTCTGTTTGTTGTGGATTGTCATAATTCATACACTGTGGAGCACGAAGAGAAAAAGTTGCTATCATAGTATTATTTTCATAAGCAAATGCATACGCATAGCTTGTATAAACACTTCCTGCAGCACCTTCACTTTCGCGAGTTATACAAAATTCTTTTCCGTTAATATTTTCTTTAATAGTTTTGCCAGCTCTATCATTTTCAGAATTTCCACTTTCAATACAATTAAAAGTTGTTTTTTGAATATTTAAAACTGGAGGCCAATCTACAGTATTAATGTACTTAGTACCTAAATTTTCTGGATATTTAAAACTATACCCGTTACTTCCTGTTGCTGTCCATTCTGTTTCAACGCTTTTATTACTAGTAATATTAGTATAAATACTTGTATTATTTACAATATCACTTTGAGTAATTCTTTCTTTTTTATAATAAATAAATGCTCCAGCTAAAATTATTAATATAAAAATCCATGTTAGTATCTTTTTCATATTTGTATATTATACAACTAAAAACAAATCACCCAAAACTAAATTTTGGGTGATTTGTTTTTGCGG
>CAZIHL010000005.1:0-35791 GCA_964538815.1 uncultured Candidatus Saccharibacteria bacterium | reverse complement strand
GAAAAAGAATATAAAGGTTGTGCAGATATATATTAAAATTTATAAAAAATCATCCTAACGGGATGGTTTTTTATTTTGTACATATTTCTGATATCATAAACTTATGAAAAAGGAAGACTTTAAAAAGTTTAAATTACCTGACGAGAGTGGGGTGTATTTCTTTTTAGACAAAAAGCATACCGATAAAACTATTCCAAAAAAGGATAGTGTTTTGTATGTGGGTAAGGCTACAGTTTTAAAAGATAGAGTATACAGCTATTTTTCAAATAGTACAGCTAAAACTCGCGGGACAAGGATTTTGAGCATGGTAGAAAATGCGAAAGATATTTTTTATATTAAAACCACTTCTGTTCTCGAAGCTATTATTTTAGAGTCAAAATATATAAAAGAGCTGAAGCCATTTTTTAATGTAAAAGATAAAGACGATAGAAGTTATTCTTATGTGGTATTCACAGATGAAAAATATGGAAGAGTACTCATAATGCGAGGTAGAGAAATAGAGAAAAATAAAGAATTAAAAATTTCTAAAAAGTTTGGCCCATTTGTTTCAAAAAGTGAACTTCTTGAAGTAATGAAATTTATAAGAAAAATATTTCCATATAGAGATAAGTGTAAACCTGGTGAGAAAAGAGGTTGTTTTAATTATCAAATAGGACTTTGTCCTGGAGTTTGTATAGGTGCAATATCTGAAAAAGAATATGATAAGAATTTAAAAAATATTGAGAAAATTTTGTCTGGAAACTTTAATAAACTCTTAAAAGAATTAGAAAAAGAAATGAAGACTTTGGCAAAAGAAGAAAAGTTTGAAGAAGCTAGTAAAATTAGAAATAAAATAAACGCTTTTCAATATATACGAGATATTAATTTTATTAAAAATAATAGTTTTGAAAGTGAAAAGACAAACGGTTTGCGTATAGAAAGCTACGATATTTCTCATATTTCAGGTGTGAATAGGGTTGGAGTAATGGTTGTTGCAGAAGATGGAGAATTTAAAAAAAGTGAGTATAAAAAATTTAAAATAAAAGAAGGTATAAATGATGATCTTGCAGGATTAATGGAAGTATTAGAAAGGAGATTTTCCCATAAAGAATGGAAATATCCATCTATTATATTAATAGATGGAGGAAAAACTCATTTGAAATTTACAGCAGATAAACTTAAAAATGTTTTAAGTGATAAAGAATTATCAAAAATAAAGTTTTTTTCTATTGTAAAAAATAATAAACATAAAGCAAAAGAAGTGTTAAGTTTAAATACTGTGGATAAGTTAAGAAATGATAATCTCTTAATAAGGATAAATGAAGAGACTCATAGATTCGCTATTTCTTATCATAAATTATTGAGAAATAAAATAAAATAGACGTCATATTTACATATTTGTAAAATATAATCTTTAGTAGATATAAAATATTTTTTTTATATGTCAAATAATTTATCAAATTTTTATGTATTTTTTAAAATAATATTTTTATAGTGTAAAATGAAAATATCCTAGACTAAGTTTAATATTTATTTTTCGGTCAATTTTATGATTCTATCTTTTTTTGACTTGTTTGTTTATTATTAGTTTAATTTTATATTAAAAATATGTCTCCACTTGTAAGTAGTAGTATAGAATATGTTAAAAAAAGAGATTTTTCTTCTCAAAAGTTTGATCCAGAAAAAATTATAAATGCCGTATATAAAGCAATGTCTCAGCTTGATACAGGTTCTCGTCCAGAAGCTGAAAAAATAGCGAAAAGAGTAATAGATAAGTTGGAAAAAAAAATAGTTGAATCTAAAAAAGATAATGAAAATAAAGAGATTAATGATATTGATCCTAAAATTAAGGATATTATTAATGGAATTTTTTGGATCGAGGATATACAAGATATAGTAGAAGACTCTATAATGGAAAGTAAATATCATGATGTGGCTAGAGCTTATATTATTTATAGAGAAGAAAGATCTAAAATGAGAAAGAGGGATATATTTCAAAAAAGAACAAACTTAAAACCATACGAATATCCAGAGCTATATGAATATGTAAATGCTATTAGACATTCGTATTGGGTACATACTGAATTTAATTTCACAAAAGATTTACAAGATTTTAAAGTTGAAGTTTCAGAAAAAGAAAAGAATGCTATTAAGAACTCAATGCTTGCTATTGCTCAAATAGAAGTGGCGGTTAAGAATTTTTGGGGAGATATATATAAAAAGCTTCCAAAGCCTGAAATTGGAGCTGTGGGAGCGACATTTGCAGAAAGTGAAGTTAGACATACTGATGCCTATGCACATCTTCTAGAGCTTTTAGGGTTAAATGAAGAATTTGGAAGAATTAAAGAGATCCCAGCTCTAATGGAGAGGGTTAGATATCTTGATAGAAGTATAGCAAACGCCAGAAGTGAAGATAATAGAGATTATACATTATCTATATTGCTTTTCTCATTATTTATAGAACATGTTTCTCTTTTTTCACAATTTTTGGTGATAATGTCATTTAATAAAAGAAAATTTTTATTTAAAGGTATCTCAAATGCTATTGAAGCAACAAGTAAAGAAGAACAAATCCACGGCTTATTTGGAATTGATTTAATTAATATTATTAGGAGTGAACATCCAGAATGGTTTGACGAAGAATTTGAAGAGACAATTATAGAAGCTTGCCGCGAAGCTTATGAATCTGAAAAGAAAGTATTGGATTGGATTTTAGAAAAAGGAGAACTAGATTTCTTATCAAAAGCTACAATACTAGAATTTATTAAAAACAGATTAAATAATTCACTACATAGTATAGGATTACCAAGAATATTTACAGTAGATGAAGAATTATTAAAAGAAACTAATTGGTTTAATGAAGAAGTTATAGTTACCAAACATGTTGATTTTTTTGGAAAGAAATCAATTAATTACAATAAAAGAAGCCAAAGTATTACAGGGGACGATTTATTCTAAAATTTATAAGCAACAATAATTAAAATAAAAAACATATGGAATGGTTGAATGAATATTCAAGACAATTTTTAGTAAAAGATTATTTACTTCCTGGTACAACTCCAGAAGATAGAATAAAACAAATAGCAGATTACGCAGAAAAACTTTTGAAAAAAGAAGGTTTTTCAAAAAAGTTTTATGAATATATGTCTCGTGGCTACTATTCACTTTCCACTCCTGTATGGTTAAATTATGGTCTCGAGAGAGGACTTCCTATTAGCTGTTTTGGTTCATATGTGGGAGACGATATGGGACAAATCCTTTTTACTCTTTCTGAAATTGGGATGATGACAAAATATGGAGGAGGAACTTCTGCTTACTTTGGAGATGTAAGACCAAGAGGTGCTAAAATAAAAGATAACGGTACAAGTTCTGGTTCTGTACATTTTATGCAAATGTTTGATACAGAGACAAATATAATTTCTCAAGGATCAGCAAGACGTGGTCATGTTGCACTTTATTTACCAATTGAACATCCAGATATCAATGAATTTTTAAATGTAGGAACAGAAGGAGATAAAATTCAGGAGTCTACTTATGCAGTGACAGTATCTGATGCTTGGTTTAAAGATATGATTGCAGGCGATGTAGAAAAAAGAGATATTTGGGCAAAAGTTCTTCAAAGAAGAAGTCAAATTGGTTATCCATATATATTATTTTCTGATACCGTAAACAATAATACAGTTGATGTGTATAAAGATAAAGGGCTAAGAATTCATGCAAGTAATCTTTGTAGTGAAATAGCATTACCAAGTAATGAAAAATGGTCATTTGTATGTTGCTTGTCCTCCATGAATGTGTTTCATTATAATGAATGGAAAAATACAGATGCTGTAGAGACTATGATTATGTTTTTAGACACTGTAATAGAGGATTTTATTCTAAAATTAGAAGCTAAAAAGAATAGTGATAATTTTAATGATAAACAAGCTTTTCTTTTTATGGAAAGGGCTTATAATTTTGCAAAAGAAAATAGAGCATTAGGTCTTGGTGTATTAGGTTGGCATTCATTTTTACAAAATAATATGATTGCTTTTTCCAGCGCTAAAGCAAAAGAATTAAATAAAGAAATCTTTAAATTTGTAAATGAAAGGGCATATGTCGCATCCAAAGATCTTGCAAAAGAGTTAGGTGAGCCAGAAATATTAAAAGGTTATGGAAGAAGAAATACAACTTTACTTGCGGTAGCCCCGACCACATCTTCTTCATTTATCTTGGGGCAAGTCTCGCAAGGTATTGAGCCAATTTTCTCAAATTGTTTTGTAAAAGATTTGGAAAAAATTAAAGTAACATTTAGAAATAAATTTTTAGAAAAACTTCTAAAAGAAAAAAATAAAAATACAGATGAGGTGTGGCAAAGTATTTTAGAGAATGATGGTTCTGTAAGCCATCTAGACTTTTTAAATGAAAAAGAAAAAGATATATTTAAGACTTTCTCAGAAATTAATCAAAAAGCAATAATTGAGCAAGCAGCTGATAGGCAAAAATTTATAGATCAAGGTCAATCATTAAATCTGATGATAGACCCGTCGACTTCTGTAAAAGATATCAATGCTTTATATATTAAGGCATGGGAGTCTGGAATAAAATCTCTTTACTATCAGCATAGCATGAATGCTGCTCAACAATTTAATAGAAAAAAGTCACAAGAAAATAATAAAAAGAATACAGATAAGACAAATTATAAAGTACATTCTTCCGTAAAGGATAATATTTGCGTATCTTGTGAAGCGTAATTATGTTTAAATAATATGGAGAATTTTGTAAAAGAGTTTTTATTAAATGCTACTAGTAAAGCACTAGCTACTAATGGAATAGCGGGTATTAATGTAGTGCCAGTTTCTTCTATATTTATTGAAGAAGAAAATATTATATTGGTTGATTATTTTATGAATAAAACAATAGATAATATTTTAGAAAATAAAGAAGTATCTTTAACTGCTTGGAAGGATATGTACGGTTATCAGATTAAAGCTAGCTGTGAATATAAAAAAGAAGGAGAAGTATTTGAAAGTATAACTTTAAAAGTTAAAAAAATATTACCGGAAAGAATAGTAAAAGGAGTACTAGTATTAAAGATTAAGGAAATCTTTGATATTGCTCCAACTAAAAACACAAAAGAACATTTTCAAAGTATTGGTTATTAATTCTTCATGATATAATTTAATTAATAATTATGTCTGCAAGAAAAAAAATAATAGCTATTATAAGAGGCGGTAAAGATGATTATTATAGATCTATGAAAAATGGTGAAAATGTAATAATTTCTTTATTAAGATATTCTGATTTAATTAATGTTGTAGATGTAGTTTTAGATGAGAATATTAATTGGTTTGAAAGAGGTATACCTTCTGATCCGCATAAAGTTTTTTCTAAGGCTGATTATTATATTGATTTTACAAATAATAAATTTTCTGAATATCACAATTTATCTAAAAAATTAGATGTCAAACCTGTATTTAAAAATGATTACACTTCTATTTTAAATAGAGGTAATATGAAAAGAATATTAGAACAATTAAAAGTGGAAATACCTAAGTATACAATTATAAGAAGTAAAGAAAATTTAGAAAATACATTAAAATCTATTTGGTCTAAATTTCACACCCCAATTGTAATAAAAGAAACTAGGCATGAATTTAATGATAAAAGTATAATTACTTATTCTTTTATCGAAGCTTTTAATAAAATAAAAAAAATTTTAAATAAAGGAGGGGAAGCTTTAGTGGAGGAACATGTTCACGGTAAGTATATTTCAACAGTAGTTATACCAGAATATAGAGGAGAAGAATTGTATATGACCACACCAATAGAAATTTTAAATGTAGATATAACAGATAAAAATACAAATAGTAAATCTTTAAATAATAAATGTATTATAGGACACAATTGTGAAAAAAAGAGCTTAGTATTTATTAATGAAAATATAAAAAATGATATAAAGAATATAGCAAAAGAATTACATAAATCATTATTTATGAATCACTATTCGATGATAGATATGGTCTTATTGGAAAATAGAAAAAATGGACATAAGAATTATATTTTAAAAATTTTAGATATACATATATCTCCAAATATTTTCGAAGATTCTCGTTTTGATTTTATTTTAAAAAATTCAGGTGTAGATCTTGGCAGATTTATTATAGATAGAATAGAAAAATTAGAAGAAGAGAAAAAAGCTTTTTAATTTTCTATTTTCAAAGTTTTTAGAAGTTTTTCTATTTCTTCTTTTTTCATTTCTCTCATTTCACCAGGCTTCATTCCTTTTATGCTGAAGAATAAAAATCTGACTCTTTTTAGTGAGTTAATAGTCAAATTTAATGCGTTAAGCATTCTTCTAATTTCATGCTTTTTGCCTTCGGTTAAGATTATATTTATAAGATGTCTATTTTCTTCATCAAGATTTACTTTTTTAGCAGGGGAATAATTTGCTTCGTTAGTACTAATTCCTTTCTCTAAGAGTGTTTTAACACGAGGGGTAGCATTTTCTCTTACAAGTACATTGTACTCTCTTTCAAACTTATTTTTAGGGTTTAAAAGTCCTTCTACTATTCTATAATCATTACTATAAATTAATAATCCTTCACTTTCTTTATCAAGTCTACCAATTGGTTCATAGCGAACTTTATCTATAATTTTAAAAGCAGTTTCTACTCCACGCATTTTATAGCAAATGAAATATTTTAATTTTTCAAATTTTTGATTAATAAAAATACTATTTCCATCTTTTATTTTTTCTCCAAGGATTGCTACTTTATCATTTATATGAATTTTTTTTCCTTCTATTAATTTATCAGCTTCTCTCCTACTAAGAACTCCAATATCACTTAGATATTTATTTAATCTAATTCCTTTCAGCACTTCATCTTTTTTATATTCTTTTAAATCAACTTTTAATTTCATATATTTATGCCCATATTTTTATTTTTTTATTTTCAAAGTCTTTTTTTATAATTTCTTCCGCTTCTTTTATTTTATTTTTTTCTTCTTTTTCTAATTCTCTATTTATTTTTTCTTTTTCAGCTTCTATTTTTCTTTTTCTTATTTGTGTGTCTTTTATTTTTTTAATTATAAATATAGATATTATTCCAATAATTCCTACTACAGAGAATATAATAGTTAAGTTTATATTAAAAGTTTTTATAAGTATAGCACCAAGTAATGTTACAAAGATAAAAGATATATTGGACATGTTTTGAAATAAGGCGATAAGCCCAGCATTTCTACTATCTATTTTTTTATAAAAGTAAGCATAATTTTCTGTTTCAGTTATTGAGGCTCCTAATCTAGCTATAAATATTAAAGTCATCCAGACAAAGATATTTGTAGTTTTAATATTAAACACATAAATAGAAATAAGAATAATACTCATTAGTAGTATACCAAATATCATAGCTTTTTTTTCACCAAATATTTGGTCAGAATATCTACCTAAGTTATATGGCACAATAATAAAAGGTATCATTGAAATGGGCAGAATTAATTCTAAATAAAGAACCATCGGTATACCTATATTTTCTGTTAAATATAAAACTAAATAAATATTTATAGCAGCGAAAAAACAGTTTATAAAGAAAGATGATGCTATTACTCCTCTAATATCTTTATCTTTAAATACAATTTTAAAACTATTTCGGAGACCAAAACGTTTGTATTTTGGCTCTTTTACATGTTTAAAAAACGATCTGTTTAAATACATAATAGGTAAAATAGCTAAAGCGCTTATTATAAATAAAGAAGTGTAACCTAAAATATTAAAGACTTGAGCTGTAAGAAAAGGGGCGCTAATGGCACCAAAATTATATATAGATAATATTGTACCTCTAATAGCACCAGTATTTTCATGATCAGAAAATTCACTTATAAATACATTTATAGATATCCAGATGAGTGTAAAAAGAGAAGATTGTAAAATACACAAAAGAGCTATTATATATATATTTAAAATATTTGATAAAGCTAAAAAAGTTGTAACTATAAACTGAATTATAAGTATAGTTCGCAGACTTCTTTCATTTGTATATTTTTTTAAGACTTTACCAAAAAAGTGTGATGCCACAACAGACAACATTGCTCCAAGAGCAAATATTATACTAAGTGTAGGTTTGTCAAAATATTGATTTAAATAATTTGCAAATATGAAATATAGAGAAAAATAATGAATAGAAAAAAAAATTACAGCTATATAAGCTATGCTAAGTAGCTTTTTTTTAACATCTTCTTTCATAATTATTATTTATTATACCATTATAATTACAGGAATTATTACAGGTCTTTTAGCTGTTTTTTGTAATAAGAATTTAGAGATAGCTTCATTTAGATGATTTTTTATATCGTCCATATTTATATTTGGATTTTTATTGATATCTTCTTCTATTATTTTCTTAGACAATGTTCTTGTTTGATATAGCAATTCTTGGGATTCTTTTAAATAGACAAAACCTCGAGAAATAAGGTCTGGGGATTTTTTTAATTTTTTAGTATGGTTATCTATAACACCAATAACTACAAACATTCCATCTTCTGCAAGAGTCTGTCTGTCTCTCATTACTACATCTTGTATTTTTCCAACATTCATACCGTCAACTATTAACATTTCATTTGGCGCATATTCTCTTAAAGACACTATTTTTTCACCTCTATTCTGTATTTCTATTATCATTCCATTGTCAGGAATAATAATATTTTCTTCTGACATTCCTAATTCTCTTTCTATATCAGCATGAACTCTTAGCATATAATGATATCCATGAACAGGTATAAAAAATTTAGGATGTATTTTTTGATGTATCCATATTAATTCATCATGATTAGCATGCCCAGAAGAGTGTACATCTGATGTCTTGTAGTGAATAATATGAGCTCCTTTTCTTGATAATTTATCTTTTAACATTTGTACAGCTCTTTCATTTCCTGGCACAATAGATGAGGACATTAAAATACTTGTATTTTTATTAAGTTTAATGTATTTATGCATTCCGTTTGCTGCCCTATTTAGAACTGCAAACTCTTCTCCTTGAGCTCCTGTTGAAAGTATTACCACTCTGTCTTCGGGATAATTTTCCATTTCTTCAATAGGAATAATAATATTAGGGTCTGACTTTAAAAGTCCTGCAGCTTTTGAAATTTCAATATTGGTTTTTATACTTCTTCCTTCTACTACAATTTTCTTTCCAAAACTTTCAATCATTTTCATAATTTCAAGCATTCTTTCTACTTGAGAAGAAAATGTAGCAATAATTAATCTGCCTTTTGTGTCTCTAATTATTTTTCTAATATTTTCAAAAATTACTCTGTCAGAAAGAGAAAAACCAGGATTTTCACAGTTAGTAGAATCTGTCATAAGACAAAGAATATTTCTATCTTTAAATATTTCATATCTTTTAATTTCTGCTTCTGTTGGTATGCCATTGTCATGATCAAGGCGAAGGTCTCCAGTATGTACAATATCACCATAAGGTGTTTCAATAATTAATCCCATTGAGTCTGGAATAGCATGTGATACAGCAAAAAATCTAGCTTTAAAATCTCCAAGTTCTACAACATCATCTGTTTCAATAATCTTTATATTTAATGGTTCAAGATGTGGAAATTCTTCATGACGCTTTTTAATCATAAGAGCAGTAAATTGACGAGAATATATTTTTGGATTACCAATTCTTGGTAAAATATAAGGTATAGCACCAATATGATCAAGATGTCCATGAGTAATGAGCATTCCTTTTATTTTGTGTTTATTTTCTTCTAAATATCTTGTATTTGGTAAAATACACTCAACTCCTGGAGTAGTGCTTTCAGAAAATTGAAATCCGCAATCTATTACAATTATTGAATCTTTATATTCAATACAGCTCATATTTCTGCCAATTTCTTCTACACCACCAAGATTTATAATTCTAATTGAATCTTCAGCAAGAGCTGGTATGTGTGCTAATTCTGTAGCTTCTGAAATTCTGGTTTCAAATTTTGGCCCAGAGTTTTTTCTGTTTCTGATTGGTGGGCGAGAACTTGAGCGTTTACTCATACTCGCGTAACTACTTCTGCTAACTTTTTCTCTAGCAGGTTTCGTAGTCCCACTTTTTGTATTGTTTCTTCTAATATTTTGTTTATTGTTATTTATGTTCATAAATTTATAATTATTTTTTAATGTAATATATTTGATAATTTTTCTATTAAATTTCTTTGATTTGTAAATCTCCAAACAGTTTCTTCTGATTTATACCAACTATAAATATTTGTAAATCTTTCATTGGTGTTTATCATAGATATTGGTATTTTATTTTTTATCATTTCTCCCGAAATTTTATCTTTTATAATATAGTTTAAATTATTTGAATAAAGTGGTATGGCTGGCATTTCTTTTTTTAATTCCTCTTCTATATCAATTAAAGAAATCTCTCTCTCTTTTATATTTGTGCTATTTTTTAATATATTTAAATTATTGTCTAGTTTTGTACTTGCGTAATTTGTTATGTTTAAACCAGGGTAAGCTCTCTGACTAGAATGCCAATAAGCAAAAAGATCAACGTCTTTTTCTATGACAGATCCAAATAAAAGTACCTCAAAATTTCTATTTTTGATGACATCAACTAATTCATTTAAATTATAAACTATTATATTTACTTTTATATTTTTAGCTCTCCAACTTTCTGCGATATATTCAGCTATTTTTTTAAGATATTCTATATCTACAGTGGTAATATTTATTTCTGTATCTTCTTCTGGAGTCTTTATATCTTCAGTAGAAGGGGAGAATAAACTAACATTTTGATCAAAGAAACTATTTTTTACTGTAGCAGAATTTAAAAGTATGTTATTTACAATATAATTTTTATCTATAGAATTTTCTAAAAATAATCTAATTTTTTTATTGGATAAAATTTTATTTTTATTTGGATTAAAAGAAAGCATAAAAATATTTGGTAATTTACTTTGTAATATTGTAATTTTTTCTTTATTTTCAATATTTTTAAAATAATCTTGATCTAAGTAAGCTGTAGCTTCTATTGTCCCATAATTTAAAGATTTTAATAAATCTTCATTATTTTGATATATATAAATATTTAAATTATCAATAAATGGTCTACCTGATATATATTTACGATTAGAAACAAAACTATATTCTTTTGCTATATTTGAATCTTTACTTATATTATTAATTTTATACGGTCCTGATCCTATTGGATTTGTATTAAAATCTGACATTAAAAATTCTTCATTTGAAAGATTTTCAAGTAAATGTTTTGGTAAAATTCCAAAAGTTAAATTTTCTTTAAAATATATATAAGGTTTTTTTAGATGAAATATTATCGTTTTATTATCAATTTTTTCCACTGTTACACCTTCAAAATTTATAGCCAGAGGACTATTTATATTTTTATCTTGAATTTTTGATATTGTGAAAATAATATCATCAGCTGTTAGATCTATATCGTCCTGAAATTTAATTTTATCATTTAGAGTAACTGTATAGGTGAGACCATCTTCATCTTTCTCGATATTTTTAGCCATGTCGTTTATAAGGTTTCCATTCGAATCTTTTTTTAGAAGTCCAGCAAATACAAGTTTAACCAAATCTTTATCAGGGGCTGAAGTTGCGAGCACAGGATTAATATATCTTGGCACACCTATAATACCCTCATTCCAAGTGCCACCATAAGTAGGAATATTAATTAAAAGTTTATTACTTATAGCATTTAAAGTTAAAAATAAAAATAAAAATCCAACTATAACACTTATCCAAAAAAACAAAATCTTTTTCGTATTTAATGATTTATAGCTAAAAATATATGAAGATTTAAAAATTTCCCATTTTTTTCTAAAGGTAGAAGATTTATGTCTTCTTTTCATTTTCTCAATATTTTTTTCTAATTCTATATTTACACTTTCTAGCTGCTCACGCTTTAAATCTTTAGCATAAGTTTCCATTTTTTTAGTTTCTGATTCTAAATTATCATCATTTAACTCATTCTCTTTATGAAGATTTAAAACAAGATCAGAATTTGATTCTGTTTTTTTTGATATAAGCTTTTTTTTATGTATTCCTTCTTCCATTTTTTTAATTTAAATAGTAGTAAGAATAAAATATATATTTAAATAGAGATCTATAAAAATAAAGCGTATTTTATTTTACAAATTATCTTACGAATAGAGCAAAAAGATTAAACACAACAAAAAGCACTGCTATTACTATTGTAGTTTGAAATAAAGTCTTTTCTAGACCTCTTTTTTTATTATTAATTCCTAAAGAATCTCCACCACTAAGACCATCAGTATTAGTCTTTTGGAGAAGTATTAGAATTACTAACAATACAGAGATAATTGTGATTATAGTTAATACCCAATTCATGATGAATACATTATATCAAAAGTAAAGATTTTTGCAAATGAAAAAAGCCACTGATTTCTCAGTGGCTTTGGCCTATTTTTAAATAGATTTAATTTTTAACAATGGAAATTACTTTTGACTCTTTGCTGATGCCATCTTTGTCGACTTGCACCACTTTTACGTACTTATACTCTGCATTTTCCATTGAGATTGCCTCATTGGAATTTTTGCTGCAAGAATATATTGTGAAGATAGTGATGATTGCAACAATAGAACTGAAAATCCTAACTTTTTTGTTCGGTATTAAACCAAAACCAAGTAAAGCAAGAACTGAAAATCCTAATGCAACTTTTCCAGATAATGGAATTGTAACTTCGTAATTAATTGCTAAAGAAGAGTTTCCGTTTATGGCTTTACTTTTAACTTCTGCAATTTTTACAAAATTATTTCCATCATTGGAGGCTTGCAGTTCAAAATGGTCGTTATTAGTTTCGCTTTCTGTTGAGAAGTTAACTAATAATTTTCCATTTACATATTTTGCAGAGACTGTCCCCCATCTCACAGGAAGATTTGTTTTTTCTGGCCAGTAACAACTAGCTAGATCTGTTAGTTCATTAGGGGAATTTGAGATTTTTTTAGCCTGTACAGTTCCTGGACCAGCAGTATTTACAGTATTTTGATCTACAAAATATACATTTTCATCATCACTGATGAAAAGGGAACCAGTTGAGGACCAGGCAACACCGTTAACACGGTTTTTGAACTTCTTGTTGTTATTATCAACTAGAGTCCAAGTTTTTGCTAGTGTCTTAGATCCTGAGAGGTCTGCTACAGACACTTTGTATACACATGTAGTTTCTGTGCCGTCGTTGTTTGCGAGGACATAAATCACATCATGCGAATCAATAACAAGGTCTCCATTTTTGAAATTCTTGTTAGAATTGTCCGATGTTGTAAGCTCTCCTTTGTTTACAGGTGTCTGGACTGTACCGTCAGACTTTGTCTGTATGGTAGTTGCAAATATCTTGTTATCATTTTCATTTTTTGAAATAATAACAAGCATACCACTTTTTGTTGAACCAAGCCTTACGAATCCCAATTCATCATTTGATGAACCATTCGCGTCAAAATTGTTAACAACTTTAAAGCTTGTTGAACCATCTGTTTTTACAGCGTAAAGGTCAAATTTACCATCGGTGTTGCCATATGTTCCGTCTATATAGTAAAAATAATTATTTGGCGCTAAGGCTAGTGCCGCAGAATAATTTATACTTTTAATGGTGGAATAATTTCCACTGTAAGCTCCATTATTCGGGTTAAACCCCATTTTGATAATACTGGTTCCCCAGTTTGTGGAACGTATGCCGTAGATGTTGTCTTGGCCAAAAGAAAACACTCCAGCAAATAAAAGATTCACTAAAAACAATGTTTTTTTCATTTTAAAATTTTTTAAAGTACAAGGGCATTTTATTTTCTTTTTGTTATAGGTAGCCCAAAATAAACCTATAAATCTTTTTATATATTAGTATATTTTTAATATTTTGTCAAAGGGATATTAAAGAGGCTTTAAAATACTAATTCAAATCCTCAATATTATCAACAACCATTGTTTTTTCACCATTTTTATTAGCTACTTTGCCTACAAGTATCAAAGGCTTATTTAAAATAATTTTATTTTTTAGATTTTTATAGACTTTCGGAAATATTGCCACCTCAAATCTTCCTGAAAGATCTGTAACTTTTAAAAGTGCCATATGATCTCCTTGTTTAGTTTTGGTAGTTTTTGCTTTATCAATCAAAACAGGGAGTTTAATTTTGGTATCATCCATAACATCTTTATTTGCTTCATCTAAAATATTTTGTATATTTACACTCCTACTTAGGAGTCTGTTTTTCCATTTATCAAGAGGAGATCCAGAAATATAACATCCAATTAATTCTTTTTCCCATTTTAATTTTTCATCAATACTAGCTGGTGGACATTCTTTTAATTTGAAAGTAGAAGTTTCTACTTCTTCAAAAAGATTAAATAAATTGTGCTGTGATTTATTATCTTTTACTTGCTTTTTATGATAATCCAGAAGTGAATCTACATTGAAAAGCATTTCATTTCTTTCTCCAAAATCATCCATTGCTCCACACATTATAAGCGCTTCTAAAGATTTTTTGTTTAAGTCTTTATGGTTAATTCTGTTTATAAAATTTTCTAAGTTTTTAAATTTACCATTTTTTTCTTTCTCTTCTATTATTGCGTCAGCTATATTAGTCCCAAGATTTTTAATAGTATACATTCCAAATCTGATAGATTCTTTATATTTTTCATCTTTTGAGTTGTCTACAATAGAAAATCCTCCCATAGAATAATTTACATTTGGTGGCAATACTTCTATTTGCATTCTTCGGCATTCTGCTACAATTTCAGAAATCTTATCAATATCCCCAGACTCTTCTGTAAGTATTGCAGTCATAAATGCAATAGGGTAATTGGCTTTCATGTATGCTGTTTGATAGGCAACACGTCCATATGATGCTGAGTGAGCTTTGTTAAATCCGTATGCTGCGAATGGCTCAATCCATTCCCATAATTCTTCAGCTTTTTTTTGTGGCCAATGTGAATGTTCAACACATCCACTTATAAATTTAATTTTCTGCTTTTGCATTTCTTCTGGGATTTTCTTTCCTACAGCTTTACGGAATTTGTCCGCTTCACCCCAAGTGTAACCCGCAATCATAATACTCATGAGAAGAAGATCATCCTGATACACAAGTACTCCAAAAGTTTTTTCCAAAATTTCTTTTAGATTTTTATCATCATATAAGTAAGACACAAGTTTAGGATTATGTTTTCTTTCAATATAGACTGGTATGTTACCAATAGGCCCAGGACGATACAGAGCCACCATTGCGTTGATGTCATAGATAGTTGAAGGTTTTAGGTCTTTCAAAAATTTTGTCATCCCAGAACCATTTAACTGAAATAGTCCCATTGTCTCACCATGAGAAAGGATGTCAAAAGTTTTTTTATCACTTAAGTCAATTTCTTCAATATTAATATCTACCCCATATCTTTCTTTGGCTAGATTGATAGCTGTTTTTAAAATAGTGAGATTTCTAATTCCAAGAAAGTCAAACTTCAAAAGTCCTGCATTATTTTCATCCACCGAGTGCATATCGTATTGAGTAATGATTTTTCCTTCACCTTTTGGATCGTACTGAATAGGGGAATAATTTTCTATTGCGGTTGGTGCTATCACTACTCCTGCAGCATGAACTCCGACATGACGCACAAGTCCTTCAACCTTTTTTGCCATGTCTATAATTGCAGCAACTTCACGATCATTATCGTACATACTCTTCAAGTCTTCTATTTCTTCTAGAGCTGTATCAATAAATACAGGAAAACCTTGTTTTGGCATAGGAATAAGTTTTGAGATCTTATCTCCAAGTGAATATGGATATTTCATAGCACGAGCCGTATCTTTTACAGCGCCTCTTGCGAGCATTGTTCCAAATGTACCAATTTGAGCCACATTATGAGTCCCATATTTTTGGCGAACATAGTCGATCATTTCATCTCTTCTGTCGTCAGCATAGTCCATATCAATGTCGGGGGCCGATGGTCTCTCTGGATTTAGAAATCTTTCAAAGGGGATTTGATAAATGAGAGGATCACATTTGGTAATTTTAAGTAAATAAGTAGTCATACTTCCTGCAACAGAACCTCTAATATTTGTAAGTATTCCATTATTGTCAGCGTACTTTAACATGTCATATACCACCAAAAAGTATGGAGCATAACCTTTTGTTTTTATGATTTCTAGTTCGTAGAAAAGTCTTTCTTTTACTGCTGGTATTCTTTCTTCTTCTATTTTTCTTTTCTCAATTCCTTCAAGAGCTATCCTTTTTAATACATCATCCAGAGTTTGTCCAACAGATAATTCTTTTTCATAATCTTTTGCAATGTTTGGAAAGTGCCATTTGCCAAGTTTTATCTCTATATTTAAAGTTTCAGCTAAATCAAAATTATTTTTAATTAAATCTATTCCATATTTTTCTTTTATTTCACCAAAGATATTTTGTGCTTTTTTGGTGTCTATAAAAGAGAAATCACTCTTTGCAAATTTGTATTGAAAAAGAGAATTGTCTTCATCTTCACCATGAATATTAAAAAGAACTTTTTGTGCAGACTTGTCAGACTCAGACAAATAATGAGGATTTTGAGTTGCAATAAGTCTCCATTCTTCTTTTAAAAATTCTTTAGCAAATTTTATAGTATTTTCTTTTATTTTTTCTGCATATTCAAAATAGTTTTGTGGAACTATTTCAAGATAGAAAGTTTTCTCTCCTAAAATATTTTCAAATCCCTCAATATATTTTTTTGCTTTTTCAAAGTTTCCTTTTGTAAGGATATCAGAAATTTCTCCATCTCCACCTCCAGACAAAACCACAAGTCCAGAATCTTTATTTAAATTTTCACAAATATCTTGCAAATCAATATGAGGATCTTTATTGTCTTTTAAATTGGCAATAGATACTAATTTCATTAAAGTTTTATATCCCTTATTATTTTTTGAAAGGAAAATCAATTTATATTTTTTCTTTGGATTTGCATCACTTCTAAAATCCATCTCAACTCCAATAATCGGTTTTATGTCATTGTCTTTACAAACTTTGTAAAACTCAATAGTCCCATACATATTATTGTAATCAGTAATAGCGAGAAAAGGCATATTAAAAGCTTTTGCTTTTTTAGCTAAATCTTTTGTTTGTGGAAGGGCTTTTAGAATTGAATATTGGGAATGATTTCTTAAATGTATAAAAGGAATTTCATTAATATTGTTTTTTTCTTGCATAATATTTAAAGTTTTAATCCAAATAAATTGAATACTTTAAACCAAATTAGTTTTAAAGATATTTTTATTTTAACAGAAAATTTTTAAAGTAAAGTATTGACGAATTTCCTATACATAATTTGTTATATATTTACCTTGACAAGAATATATATTATATGATATAATATATATAGTAAATAAATTCTTTTTAAAAAAAATAAAAAATGAAAAAAATGAAAAAGTTAATTTTTATTTTAAGCGGTATCTTTGTTTTCAGTTCTTGCTCTAAGATATTGCCAACTCCTGGTAATAATAATTATCAGGAATTTGGTCCTGATGTGAGGGCTAACCTTTCAATTGAGGGCAGCTTCACAAAAAGCTCTATAACACGAGTGGGATATTTTGCTATTTTGAACACAAATCAAGTTCAAAGTAAACAAAATATCTACTCTGTGGATATTGCTTTGAAAAATTATACAGAAGCGATTGATTCTGTATACTGGGTGATGGGAACTCAGTCTGGAAGGACAAGTGCTAAAAGCACTATTAGTATTCCTATTAATCAAAGCATTACAAACGGTCAATCCACTACATCTATAATGATTGGTGTAAAAAGATCGCAAAATGATTTGACAGCTATGAAATTAGTAGAAATCTATATGGAAAAGATTTCTGCGAATTTTAATGGGAATACACAGGATGTAGTTCCTCTTTCCCAAAAATATCAAACATTATCATTCTCAGTGAATTAATTTGAATTAATTCACTGAGAAAAGCACGTAGCTTTAGCTACGTGCTTTTTAATTTGCAAAATTTAGTAAAAAATGATATTATTTTAATTAATAATATATACAAATTTATGGTAGTAAGAATGAGACATACAAGAGCTCACAGCGCAAATAGAAGAAGTCATCATGCTCTAGAGGCGGCCAATCTTCAAGGTTGCCCAAATTGTGGAGCTATGATTCATGCACATACTGCATGTGACGCTTGTGGAATGTATAAAGGAAGAATGGTTAGAAAGGTAAAAGCAAAGACTGCTTAGTAGTTTTATAAATTGGGGAGGCACCGAAGGTGCCTCCCCAATTTAATTTTTTATTTTTCCTTATTTTTTATGTTATACTTTAATCAGTAAAAATAAATATATGAGTATAAATAGACATTTAGCTAGAGGTATAACTCTCCAAATTCTTTTTGAGCTAGACATTAATGATAATTTAAATATTAACAGAGAAGATTTAAAGAAAATTATTGACAGAGAAACGGATGAATTTGCTGGAGTTTCTGATGATGGATTTATATTTGATTTACTTACAAATATTCAAGAAAGAATCTCTACACTTGATGATATTATATCTCGTGCCGCTCCAGAATGGCCAATAGAGAAAATAAATATTATGGATAAAAATATTCTTCGTATTGGTCTTGCTGAACTATTGTTCCATACTGAAAAAGTGCCACCTAAAGTAGCTATTGATGAAGCTATTGAACTTGCCAAAAATTATAGTAGCGCCACATCTCATAAATTTGTTAATGGTGTACTGGGTACAATTTATAAAGAAATGGGTGAACCTCGCAAAGAAGAAAAAAGTAAAAAAAAAATAGATCTTGAAACTATAAATTTAGCAGGAGGTTTAGTATATTCTATCTATGAAGGTAAGATATTTTTAGCTTTTGTATTAGATATTTTTAATAGATGGACATTGTCTAAAGGTAAGCTTTTAGAAGGTGAAGATATTAGAGTTGGAGCAATAAGAGAGATAAAAGAAGAAATAGGCGTAACTGTAGTAATAAAAGATAAATTACAAGAAAATACTTATATAGCTAACGCTAAGAAAAAAGAAGAACTTACAGAAGAAGAACTGAAAAAACCTTTGGAAAAAATAAAAAAACATGTATATTATTTTTTGGCTGAATCTGAATATCAACCATTAAAACTCGAAGAAAATAACACTGGATTACTTGAAGCAAAATGGTTCTCTCTTGATCAAGTAGACGATTTAAATATTTATGACGATATAAAGCCAATCATAGCATTAGGAATTGAAAAGATAAGTAAAATTTATGATTAATGATAAAATAAACAAAAATTTTAAAGACGGAAAAGATTTTTCTTCTTTAGAAAAAAAATTAAATTTAATTTTTAAAAATAAAAATCTATTAATACAAGCATTTATTCATAGATCGTATATAAATGAAAACAATAATGTAAAACTTGGGCATAATGAAAGATTGGAATTTTTAGGAGACGCAGTTCTTGAGCTTGTATCTACAAATTTTCTGTATCATAAATTTCAAGATTTAGCAGAAGGTGAACTTACAAGTTATAGAGCAGCATTAGTAAATACTAAATCAATTAGTGAAATAGCAAAAAGTTTAGATTTTAATGATTATTTATTCCTTTCAAAAGGAGAAAGTAAGGATTTTGGAAAGGCTAGATTATCAATTTTAGCTGATACATACGAAGCTTTTATAGGTGCTGTATTTTTAGATAAAGGATATGAAGACGTTAAAAATTTTATAGAGAATACTTTACTTATTCATACAGATACAATAATTGAAGCTGGAAAATATAAAGATGCAAAAAGTATGGTTCAAGAAAAGTCTCAAGATATATTTTCAATTACACCTAGTTATAAAGTTATCTCAGAATCAGGTCCAGATCATGACAAAAAATTTATAATAGCAATCTTTTTTGGAAATGAAAAAATAGCAGAAGGTGAAGGTAGAAGTAAACAGGAAGCAGAAACGGATGCTGCCACAAATGCACTTGTTAAAAAGGGTTGGGATAAATAAAAACACTCTACATTTTGTAGAGTGTTTTTATTTTTATAGATTAGAAATTTCTTCTTGGTCTATCTTCTCTTTTCTCCATTGGGCGAGCCAAGTTTACTGTAAGATTTCTCCCTTGAAAATCTTTATCATGGAACATTTCTATAGCTTTGTCGGCTCCTTCTCTTGTAGACATTTCTACAAAACCAAAACCTTTTGATCTTCTTGTTATTTTGTCCATGATGATTACAGCGTCTTTAACTTCTCCTGCTGCTTCGAAGTGTTTTTTTAAATCTTCATTTGTTGATGAATAAGGAATACCACCAACATATAATTTATTTTCTTGCATTTTGTTTATTTCTGCCAAACTTTTATTTGGCTAATTATCTTAATAACACGTAAGCTTTTCTATATTTACACATCAAGCTAAAACTTCTCGGAGAAATAATCTATTGATTGATTTTTAGAGCAAACTTACTTGTATATATATTAACACACTTTTTAAAAACTTCCTATAGTAAGGATTTTTCAACAATTTATAGTAAAATATTAATGAATTTAATGATATAATTTAAATATGGAAAATGAACAACAACATAGAAAAAATCTTAATGCTGTGAAAAGATGGAAAAAAGCAGGAGAAAATTTTAGAAATAATAATAAAAATTTAAATGAAAAATATATAGTAGATCCTAATTATGTAGAGGAAAATTTTGAACATGAAAAACAAATTTTAGAAAATGAAGAAGAGATTTTAGAAAATAAAAAAGAAAAGCAGGAAAATTTTGAACATACAGCAAAAGTGATAGATGAAAAAACAGATGAAGTTGTGGAGGATATGAATATATCTTCGTCTTCTAAAAATAGGGCTAAAAATTTTTTTTCAAAAATAAGTGAAGCTGTTAAGAAAAAAGTTGGAATGGTCTCTGAATTAGTTGAATTTTCAAAAGGTACTATACAAGCAGTAAAAGAAATAGAAGATCCAAAAAATAGAGAAAAAAAAGAAGAAAAGAAATTAAAAAAAGAAATAGAAGCAAAAGAAAAAGCAGAAGAGGAGAGATTAAAAAAAGAAAGAAAAGCAGAAGAGGAGAGAATTAAAAAAGAAAATAAAGATAGAGAAAATACTTTTAAACAAGCTGAAAAAGAAAGAAAAGCAGAAGAGGAGAGATTAAAAAAAGAAAGAAAAGCAGAAGAGGAGAGATTAAAAAAAGAAAGAAAAGCAGAAGAGGAGAAAAAAAAGAAAAAAGAAAGAGAAGATTTTGTAGGAAGAGAGCATTTCTCTGAAGATTTTGAAGGTAAAGATAAAAGGAATTTCTTTAAAAGAAAATGGGAACAATATAAGCTTGATAAAGAAAGAAAAACTGTAAATTATCTTTATAAAAGTAGAGTAGAAAAATTGAATAATCAATATTTTAAAGATATTTTAGGAGAAGAAAATATGGTTATATTAAATAAAATAAAAAATAAAGAAGAGAGAAAATTAGTTGAAATAGATATGCTTAAAAATCTTTTTGAAAAAGCTGAGCATATAAAAGAAGAAATAGCAGATTATGATGGTATAGCTTCCGAAAATGAATTGTTAAATAAATATGGTATTTCTAAAAAATTGTATAAAGATATTCAAAGACCTTATTTTAGAGAGGAAGTTTTTAATAAAATAAAAATTAGGGATGATGCAGAAGAAGAAGTTGAAAAAAGGAAACAAAGAATGAAAAAATCTATAATAGAAGAGTCTAGTAGAAGGAGATTTTCTTTATATGTAGAAAAAGATCTTCAATACTATAGAAATAAAATTAAAGAATTAGAAGAAAGGAAATTACCAGGAGATAAAGAAGAAATTAAAAAAATAAAAGCAAAAATTAAATCTTTAGATAAAATAGATAGAGTGAAAGTAGATTTTAAAAAAGATCTTGAAGAAGAAAATACTAAAGAAAATTCAGAAAATAAGAATGAAAAAAGTACTAACTATGAAGAATATCATAAAAAAGAAAGTATTTGGCAAAGAGAAAGAAGGGAAAGAGCTGAAAGTTTTACTAAAAAACAATGGTTTGAAAGTGCTAAAGATGATTTTATAAATCAAATGGAGGAAAAAAGAAAAGAAAATACAAATTCTTATTTTGATGTCTTATTTGCAAGTTTTATAGAATTTTTAAAAGAATTTGAAATTAAAAAATAATTATATGAATAAAAACAATTTGACAAAAGAAGAAGAGTTAAAATTTGAGGACTTTTTAGAAAAAAAATTACCACTCTTAAATGAGTTTGATGAAAAGATTGATTCGGTAGAAGATTTTTATCTTAATCAATTTGAATTATTAGAAGAAGAGATTAAAGAAAGAATAATAAATGATGAAACTATACCCCTTGAAGATTTGGAAAAAGTCTATATTAAGGAGTTAGATAATGCTAAATCTGAATTATTAGAAAGAGTAATGGATAAATTTGAAGATATTAAGAAAGAGTTTGTGGCTCAAGTTGCTTAGTTGTTCGTAAGTTTACTGAGGTCAAGAGTTTGATTTACTCCAATTTGGCGAACAAAATTATTTACGTGAGAAACAATAATTACAACCCCTTCATAATTTTTAATAGCCTCAGCTATGACTGGAATATGTCTAAAGTTGATATGATTTGTTGGTTCGTCAAATATTAAAATTCCAGGTTCAAGTAATGTTAAATAACAAAACATTAAAAGACCTTTTTGTCCTTCAGAAAGATGTTCAACTTTTGTAGCTAATTCTTTACCACTTAGTATAAATCCAGCCGCTGTTGAACGCAAATGATGATCATCTAATTTTCTAGAAGCTTTTGAAAGTTCTTCATAGGCAGTTTTATTAAAATCGAGTGTAGTAAAATCTTGTCTATAATATCCAATATTTATATCTTCTTTTATTTTTACACCAGACGCTGTCCTTTTAGCTATTCTTTCAAGAAGAGTAGTTTTACCAATTCCATTTGGTCCAATGATTTGAAGTTTATCTCCTTTTCTTAATTCAATCTTTTTTATATCTACATCTATTGGTTCGCCATGTTTTAAAAGATTTAATTTTTCAATTTCTATAATTATTCCACCAAGCTTTTCTTTTTCATCCTCATTTATTTTAATATTAAAATTACGAATAGTTCTATCTTCTTTTCTTTCATCTACCATATTGTCTTCCATTTCTTCATATTCATCTTTTAGCTTGGCGGCGAGCTTTCGCATCTTTCCTCCTTTATGAGCAAAGAAATTTACTTTATCTTTATTTTCTTGAATCTTTTTTTCTTTCTGGGCGTTTTCTCTTTTTTCTCTTTCAATTTGTCTTTTAATTTCTTCTAGAGCTTTAAAGTAATTTCCAACATATTGCTCGAGTTTTTGGTTTTGAGTGTTTACATATAAAATGCCGTGAGTAAATGAGTTTAAAAAGTTTTCATCGTGAGAAATTACAATAGCAGTTCCATCATAATTTTTCATAAATTCTGTAAGCATTTTTACAGCTTCTTTATCAAGATTATTTGTCGGCTCATCAAGTAGTAAAATATCAGGTTTTGTAATCAAAGCTTGTGCAATTAAAAGTTTTCCTTTTTGTCCACCAGAAAGCTCTTTTATTTTTTTATCAAGCAAGTGAAGAGCTTCATCTTTTTTTGTTTTTATATCTTTTGTTTTATGTATTGGGTGAAGATTGATAATTCCAAAAACTTCTTCAGCTCTTTTATCAATGTCATAAACTTTTTCAGTAAATTGTTCTTCCAAAAATTCACGTACCGTCATATCCCATTTTGATTGAGGTATAAATTGTTTTGCAAGAGAAATTTTTAAATCATTTCCAATGATGATTCTTCCTTCAATTGGCTTATTTTCGTTTGTAATTAATGAAAAAAGAGTGGATTTTCCAGCTCCGTTTTGACCCATAAGGGTGAGCTTTTGCCCGCGGCGAATATTTGAATTTGCTTCTTTTAAAATTGGTTTATTTTCATGATAATAAAAAGTTAAATCCTGAAAAGAAAGAACACTTTCTCCCCAAGTAGAAGCAATATTTTTTTGTGCATCGGAGTTTTGATAGATATTTTCTTTGGCCATAATAGTTGTGTATTTGTTAATAAAAAGTTTAATATTTACAGGCTATTTTAACATATTTTTACTTTTCATGCTATAATTTTTTTATAAAAATTTATGACTAAAATTACTAAAAATATTATCATTTTTTATCACGAACATTGTACTGATGGCTTTGCTTCGGCCTATACTGCATGGAAAAAGTTTAAAGACAAAGCAGAGTATATTTCACTATCTCACACAGTGACCGGAGAAGATATCTTGAAAAGTAAAAAGATAAAAATCATCGAGCTAAAAGATAAAGAAATATATTTTATTGATTTTTGCTTAAAAGAAGTAGAATTAAAAAAAGTTCAAAAAATTTCTAAAAAATTGGTAGTAATAGATCATCATATTGGTTCGAAAGATTTGGTAGAATCACTTGAAGGATCAGTTTTTGGAAATGGAGTTTCTGGGGCATATTTGGCTCACGAATATTTCTTTCCCAAAAAAGACATTCCAAAAATAATTAAATATATTTCCGCAGGTGATACATATAACTGGGGAAGTCAGAAATTTGAAAGGGAAATTCTTTCATATATTTATACATTAAATTTTGATTTTAAATCATTTGCAAAAGCAGAAAGAGATATAGAAGATAAAAATAAATTTTTAGAGATTAAAAATATTGGCCAAGTTTTACAATCTAGCTATATACAAAAAGTTGAGAATCAACTTGAAAATGCTGTTCTTATAAATTTTGAAGGTCATGATGTATATGTAATAAATTCAAGTTCTGTATTTAAAAATGAACTAGGTCACAGACTTGCCCAAAAATCAAAATCGAAATTTGCACTCATTTATACTTTTGAAAATGGAGAATTGAAAGTAAGTTTGCGTGGAGAAGGTAAAACAGATTTAAATCTTTTAGCTAAAAAATATTCTGGAGGTGGACATTTTAACGCCTCAGCTTTTAGATCAAATGATAAAGAATTTATAAATGAATTTATTGCAAAATTGGTAAAATAAGATACATTATAATAAATTATATGAATAAAGAAATACTTAGCGCAAAGGATATTTTTGATAAAAAAATAGCTCTGTTAATAACAGAGAAGTCTTCGAAGAAATTAATAGAACTATTTAGTCAAACAAGTTTTGATTATTTTTATAATTTACAAGAAGTAAAAGGGTTAAAAGAAAGACAAATAGCTTCAATTATAGGATTTAAAGATGAATATTTTGTAGAAACTATTATTAATCTGATAATTAAAGAAAATAAATTGACTAATAAATTTTATTGTAAAAAAGTAACAGCAAATAAGACATCAGGTATAAAGGGTAGAAGTATAAAAATAAATAATAAAATAATAGACTTAACTTTTGGAGGGGACTGTGTAATCTTTTATAAGAGAAAAGATGTTGATATACCTATATTAATAATAGAATGTAAAGAATATATAGATATGATAAGAATGAAAGAATTAATTGGGGAATCAAAGATTATTAGAGATAAAATTTCTAATTCAATTACAAATTTTCCTAATATAAAGTTTTGGGTTTTCGCAGAAGTTTTAGAGCTTACAGATGGATGGTCTTATTTATTTAATAATTCTAATCTAAAACATAATATAGATAAAATTTTTATAGTTCGTAAAGGAAAACGTAAAGATAAAAATAACAAACCACAACAAAGTGAATTAGTTAAATTTCGTGACGAAATAAAGCGATTTTTGATTAATTATAAGTAAAATATTTATGATATAATAATTTTATATGTTAGATAGATTTTTGAAAAAAATTGATAAAGATAAGGTGTTTTTTACACCAAATAAAGATATTGTTATAATAAATACAGACATGTTTAGCGATATAGGTTTATCATTATTATTAAATAATTCAATTAATGCAATAATTACAGATTTTCCATATGGAACTTTAAATAAACGTAATGAATGGGATAAAGTTATAAATTATGAAAAATTTTGGAAAGAAGCTAAGCGAATTGGAGTGGAAAATATGCCAACTATTTCCACAGCACAAATGCCATTTACTGCAGCCTTAATATCTACTAATTATAATGATTTTAAGTATACTTTAGTATGGGAAAAATCAAAAGCAACTGGTTATTTAAATGCTAAAAAACAACCAATGAGAGCGCATGAAGATATAGTTATCTTCTATAATAAACAATGCACTTATAATCCACAAATGGTACAAGGGACTCCGTATAATAAAGGGATAGCAGTGCGAGACACTATGGCATATGGAAAGCAAGAAAAAGCAGTTTTAGTAAAAAATGATAATGGTTTAAGATACCCTAGATCTGTGCAATATTTTGTAACTGCTGAAAGCGAAGGGAAATATCATCCTACACAAAAACCAGTAGCTTTATTTGAATGGTTAATAAAGACATATACTAATGAAGGTGAAATTATATTAGATCCTTGCATAGGGTCAGGAACTACAGCTATATCTGCCATAAGGACAGGTCGTAGATTTATTGGTTTTGAAAAAGATTCAAATTATTTTAAAAAAGCATGTGAAAGAATTAAAGAAGAATATATCAAACCAAAACAAACTATATTTAATTTTTCTAAAGTAGAAACATCGTAATATTATATTAATGATGTAATATAAAAATCTATTGCTTCTTTAGCATTTCCATCAAACCATAAATTTGGAATTATTTTTTGCATATTATTTTATTTATAGATATATTTTAGTATTTTTATAAAAATATATATGATATAATTATAATATATGATGTATTTAATAATTATTTTAATAATAGTAATAGTTGTAGTAGGATTTTTATCTACTTTAAGAAAAAGAGATTTTAATATTAAAAAAGAAGAATATTTTCCTTATAAAGCAAAATGGACTTTTATGACTCCAGCAGAATTGTCTTTTTATAAGCAATTAGAAGTAGCGGTAGGTGATAAATATTACATTATACCTCAAGTACAACTTTCAAAAATATTATGGTCACTAAAAGAATATAGATATCAAAATAAAATAGATAAAAAAACAATAGACTTTGTTTTATTTAGTAAACCAGATTTCAAATTTGTAAAAGCTATAGAGTTAAATGATTTTACTCATGATAGAAGAGATAGAAAAGAAAGGGATGAGTTTGTTGGAAAAGTAATGAAAGCAGCAGGATTGGAATTACAAATAGTTGATGATAGGGAAAGTTTTAAACCTTTTTAAATAAAACAAAAACTCTCTTTAGAGAGTTTTTGTTTTTGTGCCCTCAGTAGGATTCGAACCTACGACCGTTTGCTTAAGAGGCAACTGCTCTACCAACTGAGCTATAAGGGCTAATTAATTATTGTTTTATATATTAACATAATTTTGCTTTAAAATGAAGTAGTATCCAATACAAATACTGTTCTTTCAAGTTTTTAAGTTTTATGTTAAAATGTGTAAACAAAATAAATGCCCAGGTGGCGGAATTGGTATACGCGCTAGTCTTAGGAACTAGTGGAGAAATCCTTGGAGGTTCAAGTCCTCTCCTGGGCACAATAAAATAATGAACCCGATACGACAGTGTCGGGTGATTTATTTTATAGCACAGGAAGGACTTGAACTGAGCTGTCTGCGAAGCCAAATTTTTGGAAAAAATTTGAGACAGCGAGCGGGCTCGCGAAACAAGGAGCAAAGCGACTATGTTTGGTGAGCAAGTCCTCTCCTGGGCACAATAAAATAATGAACCCGATACGACAGTGTCGGGTGATTTATTTTATAGCACAGGAAGGACTTGAACTGAGCTGTCTGCGAAGCCAAATTTTTGGAAAAAATTTGAGACAGCGAGCGGGCTCGCGAAACAAGGAGCAAAGCGACTATGTTTGGTGAGCAAGTCCTCTCCTGGGCACCAATAAAAAATAAAGAGTCTATTTAATAGACTCTTTATTTTTTTTGTTAATTTTTGAAAATAAAATGTTAAGTTGTGTTATATTATATCTATAAATAAAATATATGAGAGAAATAAGGGATAGTTTAATTAGATCAGAAAAGATTTTCCAAATTGGTCTTATTATTGTCATATTGGTCTTGTCATATATAGTCTTGCGACAGTTAACCTTTTTATTTGCTCCTTTTCTTTGGGCTGTCACTTTTTATCTAACTCTTAAACCTCTATACATAAGACTTATAGAGAAGAAAAAATGGAAAAAACATTTGGCTGCAACATTCTTAGTATTCTTACTCTTACTTTTTATTTTAGTATTTTTAGCTATATCTTATTTGATTATTAATGCAAAAGTTTTACCGTTACTTGAAAATCCAGACATTATAAAGCAAACGACTCTTTCAATAGTAAGTAATATTCAAAATCTAGTTCCAAATGCTTTTGATGCGGTTGGATATGTTTCTAAATTGATACCAGAAGTAGCTAATTATATTATTCCTCTTTTAAGAAATATTGGTACAATATTACTTGATATATTTATCACTTTAGTTATCTTTTACATTTTACTTATTTATAACGAATACGTTAGGGGATTTATTGAAGGAATACTTCCATTTAAAAAGAAAAGTTCAGAAGGAATACTTGATAAATTTGAAAATTTAGTAAGAGGAAATATGATTTCGATTCCACTTGTTGCAGTCACACAAGGTATATGTGGAGTAATTGGATATACTATATTTGGATTATCTTTTACAAATGCATTAATCTTTGGATTTTTAACAGCGGTTGCTTCGATAATTCCGGTTATTGGTACAGCTATTGTGTATGTGCCACTCGCTGTATATGTTGGATTTGTAGATGGAAGCTTATTTAATGGTATAGGAATCTTTTTATGGGGATTTATAATTATTGGTTTTGTAGATAATTTGGCAAGAGCGTTTTTCCAAAAAAAGATCTCTCAGATATCAGAATGGTATACAATTATAGGTTCTATTATCGGACTTAAAATATTTGGACTCTCTGGACTTATTTTTGGACCAATACTTCTCATACTTGTAGTTTCACTTTGGAGATTATACTATGACCACTTTGGTCTTTATAGAGAGGACTATGAGCGTGATGTAAATAAGGTGAGAAATGTTGTAGATTAATATAAAAAATAATAAAGGCGATACTTTCGAGTATCGCCTTTATTATTTATCCTCTTTAACTAAAAACTATTTAGAATTAAAATTATACTAAATACTAGTGTTACAAGTCCTACAATAAATATAGATAACTTACTTTTTACTTTGTTTGAATAAAATCGTGTTGCAGTTTTTGGAAAACCAACCAGAAAAATACCTTTAATAAAAGCTAAAATACCAATTATTGCTACCATTCCAGCTGATGTACTTGAAAAGTTTGAGAATGCTAGTAAAGTCGAACCCATTAAAAGAGAAATAAATCCCGACATCCAAATCCTTGGTGTATCTCTCGTAATTTTTTCTATTACTAAAGCAGTATTTTTTTTGTTAAAGATAATTGAAAGAGAAACAACTAAAAAACTAATTCCTAAAATTTGTCCAATAATATAAGGTGTAATCATATTTATTTTTTTAACTATTTTTGTATGACTTAATTATAACATAATAAAACACTCATTTTTGAGTGTTTGGGAGATCTTTATTTTGCGGATCGTAAAACTTCATCCATTTTTTGTCTTGCTTTTTCTCCTTCATCTATTTTAATTTCCACATTTGGAATAGTTCGTATACTCATTTTATGCTTAATTTCTGTCCGTAAGTCTGTACGCATTCTTTTTGCAAAAGATAAAGCTTGAACCTCTTTTGTTTCTGGAAATACTGTAATATAAATATCTGTATTTTTAAGATCTTTTGAAATATCTGCTTTTGTTACAGTTATTAGTGATGCGCCAGAAGATTCTTTTTGAAAGAAGTTTTGAGCGATATTTCGGATTTCAAGACCAATTTTTACTTGTCTTTCACTTTTTCCTGAAAAGTCTAAATTTTCTATTTCGTGATGTGTATTCATAAATTAAATTATTTTCTTTCTTTCAATTTCAAAAGCCGTTGCAATATCACCTGGAATTATTTCGGTTTTACTTTCAATCATTATTCCGCATTGATTTCCTTCAAGAACTTCTACAGCTTTAATTTTCATACTTTGAAGTTCAACAACTTTTCCAGTACCAATTTCAAAATCTCTTCTGTAAATTTTTACTTTAGCACCAAGCTTGATACTACCTTCTTTTACTTCACCTCCAAGAACTTGCTTATCTTTAATACTAGAAAAAGTTTTTAGGATTTTTATTTTACCTATAACTTTTTCAATTTCTTCATGTGGAAGTCTTTCTTCTACAATTTCTCTAAACCATTCCCCAAGCTTGTAAATAATATCAAAAGTCATTGGATTAATATCAAGTCTTTCTCCTTCTAATTTTGCTTTGTTTTCTACTTTTACATTAAAACCAACTATTAAAACATTTTCGTCATGAGAAGAGGCTAGTACATCATTTTCTGTAATGTTTCCAATTCCTCCACCAATTATTTTTACTTTTATTCCAGTTGGAGTATCGTTTGCTTCATCATGTTCTATTTTCTTAATTTCTCTTTCAACTGCGGTATATGTTCCAAGTGTATCAGCCTTTAAGACTACAGGTATTATGAGTTTTGCACTTCTATATATTTTTGGATCTAAAATTTTTTTATCTTCTGTCGATTTTAATTCTGCTTGTAATTTCTCAATTTCTTTTTTATTTTCACTTGAAATAAAATCAGAATTTACTTCTGGCACAACATCAAAACCAGTGACTTTTACAACTTGGCCTGCTTTAGCTTCTTTTATAGGTTTACCAGCAAAATCTTCAATTATTCTAATAGGGGAAAGGGCAGTGCCCGCTAAAATCGCTCCACTCTTTGGCATTACGCCATCTTTTATAATAAGTGTTGAAGAAATTCCACGTTTTCCATCAAGAAGAGTTTCAAGTACAAATCCACTAGCTGCTTTATTTTCATCATATTTTAAATCTGCCATTTCAGACACAAGAAGAATTGTTTCAAGTAATTCATCAATACCTTTTTTTGTTTTAGAGTCTATTTCTACAAAAGGAATTTCTCCTCCCATTCCTTCAATATATATACCATTTTCAATTAATGAGTTTTTTGTTTTTTGTATATTTGCATTTGGTTTGTCAACTTTGCTTATTGCAACTATTATCGGTACTTTATTGCTTACAATTGTATTGTATGCTTCAATAGTTTGTGGCATGACTCCATCTTCTGCAGAGACAATCAAAATAGCAATGTCAGCAATCTTTGCACCACTTTCACGCATACTTCCAAAAGCAGCATGTCCTGGAGTATCAAGAAAGGTGATCTTTTTTACAGCTTTTTTATCTTGTGTTGCGTGGGATACTTCGTATGCACTAACATGTTGAGTAATACCTCCAACTTCTCCTTCTACTAAATTTGTATTTCGAATAGCGTCGAGAAGCGAGCTTTTTCCATGATCAACATGCCCCATTACAGCTACAACAGGTTGTCTTTCTTTTAAAATAGCTTCTTTAGACATAATTTTTAAATAATATCATAAAAAATCTTTCAAGTCTATACTTATCTTAAAAATAGTCTTAAAAATTAAAATAAAAAAGAGGCCAGACTATTTTGCAACAGGCAGCCTCGTAAAATTGTAGTATTAAAAGAATACTAACAAATAGTTTATATATTTGCAAATAAAAAGATGCTTAGTTTTTAGTTAAGCATCTATAATTTAAATATTTTTTAACTTTTCATCATAAATTTTAATAATTTCTTCTATATGAAAAGTGTCAATGTTCTCTTTTTTGAGAAGTCGAATTATATTTATATAATTCCTTTTCTCCTTTAAGATTTTTAATTTTTCCTCCCTTCCTTTGAAAAAAGAGGGGTATTTTTTTTCATTTTTCATTTTTTAGAATTCTAAACTAATATTAGAATATCACATATATATTAAGATGACAAGTCTTTATAAACACCTTATTTTGTTATATTATTTGAATATTAAATTATGGCTAAAGGAAATTTTCCACACGAAAATAGAGTGTATTTAGATTTTGCTTCACAGACAATGACAAGCAAAAAAGTATTAAATGAAATGAAAAAGGCTCAGTCTTTTAATTTTAATCCTGCAAATCTTTATACTGAAGGATTAAATGCGGAAAATATTTTACATGATGCTAGACTCCGAATAGCAAGAGTTTTAGGGGTTCGCGAGCATGAAATATATTTTACTGGTAGCGGGACTTTGTCATGTGTAGCGGCAATTTTTGGATTGGTTAATAAATACAAAGAGAAAAATAATAAAAACAAAAATTATATTTTGCCTCATATTATAACTTCAAATATTGAACATGCCGCAGTACTGGAAAATATAAAATATTTAGAAAAAGTAGGGGAAATAGAAGCAACATATATAGAGTGTGATGAAGAAGGACTTATACATCCAGAAAAAATAAAAAAAGAAATAAAAGAAAATACAATTTTAGTTTCTATAATGTATGTAAATAATGAAATTGGGACAATACAGGAAATTAAAAATATTGGAAAGAAAATAAAAGAATGGAAAAAGGAAAATGGTAGAAGTGTGGTAGATTATCCTCATTTTCATACAGATGCAGCACAAGCTGGAAATTATCTATCACTGTATATTGATATGTTAGGGGTAGATCTACTTTCTTTTAACGGATCTAAAATTTATGGTCCAAAATCTTCTGGTGTACTTTTTAAAAAAGAATATGTAAATATCACTCCGGCATATTTTGGCGGAGGACAAGAAAGAAATATTTTTTCTGGAACACAAGATATTGAAAAGGCCGTTGGTATTTCTTTTGCTGTAGAAGAAGCTCAAAATAAAATTAATTTAAAAAATAAAAAAGAAAATTTTTTAGAAAAAATTGCAGACAAAAGAAATAAATTACTTCAGAATATTTTAAAAAGTATTCCTGACACTAAATTGAATGCTGTGTGGAATGAAAATGAATGGAAAGAGGAGAAGATTGGTGTAGCGAGAGAAGATAGAATTCCAAAAAGAGTTCCAAGCAATATATCTATCTGGTTACCAAACTTTCCTTCTGATGAAATGGTGATAAGATTAGACACAAAAGGATACTCTGTGTCAGCAGGTTCAGCGTGTAGTGCAAAAAGCGATGAGTATAGTCATGTTATATATGCTTTATATAAAAATGATTTTAAAAAGAATGAGGCCGTCAAAATAGCTAAAGAGACGATCAGGATAACAGTAGACAATAATACTAAAGAAGAAGATTTAAAAAGATTTGTAAAAGAGTTAAAAGAAATTTATTTTAAATTTAAAAATAAATAATATATATGATATTATATATACTATAAAGATATATGTATATAGCAAGAAATTTTGAATATTTATTTGGTATTAAAGGTTTTTCAGACAATTCTCTTAACACACACTTTACTCTATACGAAGGATATGTTAAAAATACTAATAGTATTCTTGAGAATTTCAGAAATGGAAATTTGACACATGATAGTATTGAAGGAGCAGAAGTTAAAAGACGACTTGGCTGGGAATACAATGGAATGAAATTACACGAAATTTATTTTGAATCTTTATCAAAAACTCCAAACTCTATAAATACTGAGAGTAGTCTATACAAAAAAATAACAGAAATATATGGAAGCTTTGAAAAATGGTTAGAAACATTTAAAAAAATAGCAACTATGAGAGGTATAGGGTGGGTAGCGCTTGTTGCTGATGAGAATGGCGAATTATTTACCTTGTGGTTTGAAGAACATAATACGGGACACTTTACTAATGGTAAAGTTATACTTTGCATAGATATGCTTGAGCATGCTTTTATGCTTGATTATGGAACAAAGAAAGCTGATTATGTTGAATCATTTTTGAAAGCTCTGGATTGGAAAATATGTGAAGAAAGATTTGAAAATATTAATTAAAAAACAAAAATAAATTATGCCTCCAGCATTTAACAATTTTACAACTAAAGCTAAAGAAGCGATACAAAGAGCTCATCAAATAGCAATGGAGAGGAATCAAAATCATGTGACTCCACTTCACTTGTTTGCGAGTATCTTAATCCAAGAAGATAATATGGTTATACCAATTCTAGAAAGAGTTGGTGTTGATTATATTTTACTTTTAGATATCATTTTAGAAAATATAGAAGGTTATCCAACAGCGACAACTCTTTCTCAAACTCCTCAAATGTTTTTAACAGGAGAATTGATGCAAGTGCTTGAAACTTCTTCTTCAGTCGCTAAAGAAATAGGAGATGAATTTATAGGGGTAGAGACTCTATTTTTAGCTATACTTCAAGCGGGAGGTCCTCAAGTAGAACAAATAGTAAATAGATTTAAAATAAAAGTAGAAGAATTAAAACAAATAGTTTCAGAATTTAGAAATACAAATATCTACGAAGCGCCAAAGCCAAAGAAAAATAAATGGTTACTTAAGTTTACTCGTAATCTTACAGAATTAGCTCGTGAGGATAAGCTTGATCCTGTAATTGGCCGTGATAATGAAATCATGCGCATCATGCAAATCCTTTCTCGTAGGACAAAAAATAATCCAATGCTAATAGGAGACGCTGGTACTGGAAAGAGTGCGATTGTGGAAGGTTTGGCAAACAGGATTGCAAAAGGTGATGTGCCAGAGTCATTAAAAGATAAAGAAATTGTTTTACTTGATCTTGGTATGCTTATAGCTGGTACAAAATTTAGAGGAGAATTTGAAGAAAGACTAAAGCAAATAATGAAAGAGATAGAAAAAAGTGAAGGAAAAATAATTGTCTTTATTGATGAAATCCACACTATCGTAGGAGCGGGTGCTGCGGAAGGAGGAAATGATGTTGCAAATCTTTTAAAGCCAGCTCTTGCGAGAGGTGAAATAAAAGTGATTGGTGCGACCACTCTAAACGAATATCAAAAACATATTGAAAAGGATCCAGCCTTAGCAAGAAGATTTCAATCTGTATTTGTAGAAGAGCCAAGTCACGATGATACTCTTGCAATCTTGAGAGGCTTAAAAGAAAAGTATGAACTTTTCCATGGAGTTCGTATTACTGATGACGCATTACTTGCTGCGACAAATTTATCTGTTAGATATATTACAAATAGATTCCTTCCAGACAAGGCTATAGACCTAATAGATGAGGCAGCATCAAGTATGCGTATCTCTATTGAAAACAAGCCAGCAGAGCTTGAAGATGCTCATAGAAAAATTTTAAAACTTCAAATAGAAAAAGAAGCGATTTTGAAAGACTTGAATGCTGTAAAGGGTAAAGATCCTGAACTAAAAGGCCGTATAAAAGAAATAGAAGAAGATATTGCAAATATTCAAGACGGTGTAAAAGAGCTTGAAGTAAGATGGAAAAATGAAAAAGGACTTTTAGAAAGTATTAAGAGTCTTAGAAAGAAAATAGAACATCTTCGCAACGAGTCAGAGAATCTAGAGTCCACTGGTGATTTAGCACGCCTTGCTGAGATTAAGTATGATGAATTACCAAAATTAAATGGTGACTTAAATGCAAAGCTTGAGAAATTAAAAAAGATACAAAAAGGTAAAAGAGTTCTTCGTGAAGAGATAACAGAAGAAGATATTGCTGAAGTTGTTGCGAGATGGACAGGTATTCCACTATCTCGAATGCTTGAAGGAGAGCAAGATAAATTAAAAAGAATGGAGAGCTTTTTAAGTAAAAGAGTTATTGGACAAAAAGAGGCTATTGAAAAAATATCTGACGCAGTCCGTAGAAGCCGTCTTGGTATATCTGACCCAGGTAGACCAATTGGCTCATTTATATTCCTCGGTCCAACAGGAGTCGGTAAAACAGAATTAACAAAGGCACTAGCTGAATTTATGTTTAATGATGATAAGGCTCTTATAAAAGTAGACATGAGTGAATACATGGAAAAGCATTCTAT
>CAZIHL010000004.1:3121-39141 GCA_964538815.1 uncultured Candidatus Saccharibacteria bacterium | reverse complement strand
ATCTCTATATATTTACTTAAAGAGCCTTTAAACCCTGTTTTTTCTACTTGGCTCCGTGGGCAGGGATCGAACCTGCGACCAATTGGTTAACAGCCAACTGCTCTACCGCTGAGCTACCACGGAATATTTTGTTTTCAATTTTTACGATTTTAATTTCAACCAACTCTTTTCTTAAAAGTCGCAGTTGGCGCAACTGTCATTTATATTCGCGCTCTTGCCGCTGAGCTACCACGGAATATTTTGTTTTCAATTTTTACGATTTTAATTTCAACCAACTCTTTTCTTAAAAGTCGCAGTTGGCGCAACTGTCATTTATATTCGCTTCGCTCTTGCCGCTGAGCTACCACGGAATATTTTGTTTTTAATTATTCTCGCTACGCTCCTACCATTGAGCGGTCGCGAAATATTTATTGTTAAATAATTATAACAAAAATTCTTTTTATTTGCAAAAGATTTTTATATCCTTTTATTTCTACGAATATCAAATGTTGATAAAAATAGAGCTATTGAAAAAATAATAAAAATAACATCTTTAAATACATTTGGAATATCTATAAATAAAATTATAACTATAATTAAAATCGCTATTAATCTTTGAAAAAATCTTTTTGACATAATTTTTATTTAACTTTTAAAGTATAACAAAATAATTATTTTCCGTCTACAATTATCACAAACTCCCCTTTAATTTTAGTTTTATTTTCTTCAAAATATTTTTTTATTTCTATAACATTTCCTCTAATCACTTCTTCATAAATTTTTGTCAATTCTCTTGCTATCACTACCATTCTATTTTCTCCTAAAATCTTTGATAAACTTTCAATACATTTTTCTATGCGGTGAACCGACTCATAAAAAATAGAGATCCGCTTACTTTCTGCAATTTCTTTAAAAATTGTTTCTCTCCCCTTTTTATGTGGAAGAAAACCATAAAAAGTAAATTCATTTCCAGTAAATCCTGAAAGAGCATAGGCTGAAGTTAAAGCTGTTACTCCTGGTATAACTTTTATATCTACATCTAAATATTTGTCTTTTGCTTCATAAATTTTTTTTATTAAAAGACTTCCTGGATCTGATATAGTCGGCATACCAGCATCAGAAATGAGTGCAATATTTTTACCTTCTTCTAAATCTTTTAATATACTATCTATTTTCGATAATTTAGAATTTGCAAAATAGTTTGTTGCTTTTGTAGAAATTTCAAAATGTTTAAAAAGTTTTTGTGCATTAGAAACATCTTCACATAATATTAAATCTACTTCTTTTAAAATCCGTACAGCACGAAAAGTCATATCTTCAAGATTGCCTATTGGAGTACCAACTATATAGAATTGAGACATATTTTGAATTTATAATAACATAACAGCTTTGTCTTTTACTATTGCTTTTCTACTAAATAAGTGGTATAATGTATGTTGGAAACGTATTATATTCTTCACCTAAAACATTTTAAAAATGCAATCAGAAAAAATAATGCAAGCTCTTTTAAAAAAAGGAGCCAAAAATAAAAATACTTTAACTAAAAGAAATTTCCCTAAATTAAAATTTAGAGATGAGGAATTTCTTGTTCACACTGAAAACAATACTGCCCAAAATGGTATCTCTAATTATTTGAACGCTAGAAATTCAAATAATAGTATGATACCAATCAATTACAAAGGAGAGCGGTTAACTTGCTTCCCTGTCATTTCGACGGAAATGTTGAACTGGTTACGCGGCAATACAAGAGAATTCCCTCACAATATTTTTCATCGAAAAATTAAAAGTAAAGGATCTTATTCAATGCTTTTACCTACAACAATTGTAAAGTAAGCTTTAATACTCAAAGCTAAGCGGCTCCCATCGGGAGCCACTTTTACTTTCTATTATTTCTGGTGCGCGATCTTGGACTTGAACCAAGGACCTTTCGAGTATCAGTCGAATGCTCTAGCCAGCTGAGCTAATCGCGCAAACACTTTTAAGTATTCTTAAAAGATAGGAACATTTTAACACAAAAATAGAATTTAAACAATCCTAATTTTTAGCAAGTATATGGACTTTTTAGCCTTCTAAGTAGAAAATAATTACTGATATTTAAAAATATAACTCCTAAATATCCAAGCTCTGCACCATGGAGTGGAAAATAAGTAATTAAAGAAGATACTCCAAAAAATGAAAGTATAGAAGCGAGTAAACCAATTCCACAACTTGCACAAGAAAGACCTAAAATAGAAATAAAAATAGAAAATGTATTTAAGAAGCTTTTCTTATGATTTATCTTTTTACTTTCTTTAAATAAAATAAATAATAAAAGACAAAATAAAGATATAGAAAAGATAAAAAGTAAAACTAAAATAAACATTGAAATGCTTTTAAGTTCACTAACATCAAAAAGAGATAGAAAAAATAAGTTTAATTTTTCTTGAAAAGTAAAAAGTGGGACTTTTAGAATATTTATAGCACTTCCTAGATTTTTAAAAACAAAATAAAGCAAACTAAAAATAAACATAAAAAATAAAAATACTTTAATATTTATTTTATTTTTAAAAACTTTATATAGGTTCATATCTATACGCCTTCAACTTCAGTGAAAGGAATAATTCCTTTAATACTTTTTAGCATTGCGTCTTCTTTCATATTTATCATTCCTTTCTTTCTTGCGGCTTGCCATATTTCATCTTCTGATTTTCTATTTAGAATCAAATTTTCTATTTCGCCGTCTACTTCTAACATTTCGAAAACAGGCATTCTACCTTTGAGTCCTGAAGGATTTGTTGATGATGGTACTGCATTGTGTGGTTTTTGATCGAGTAAAAGATCTTTCTTAAATTCTTCTCCTAAATCTTTAAAACTATTTTGAATTATGGCTTCTATACCTTTATCATCTATCTCTTGTCTACAATTATCTGCTATTTTTCTAGTTAATCTTTGGGCAATAGCCAGATTTAAAGTTGGAGCAATAAGGAAAGGATCTACTCCCATATCAAGAAGACGAGTAATTACACCAATAGAATTATTTGTATGTATTGTTGAAAATACTAAATGTCCAGTAAGTGCTGCCTGAATAGCAAGTTGAGCTGTTTCCGAGTCACGAATTTCTCCTACCATTATTACATCTGGGTCTTGGCGCAAAATAGAACGAAGACCATTTGCAAATGTATAACCAATTTCTGGAAATATTTGAGATTGATTCATACTTGGAATATTATATTCAATAGGGTCTTCCAAAGATACCACATTTTTCTTTTCTCTATCCACTTCATTAAGCATAGAATATAAAGTAGTGGTTTTACCTGATCCTGTTGGACCAGAAATTAAAATAATACCATATGGTTTAGTTAAAGCTCTACGAATTTGGGCCATATGAAAATCAGATAGTCCTATATCTTCAAGCTTTTTAACTCCTCTATAACTATCCAAAATTCTTATTACCACCTTTTCACCATAATATGCAGGAAAAGTAGATACACGAAAATCTATTTTATGGCCATCATATTTTACTGAAAATCTACCATCTTGCGGTTTTCTTTTTTCGTCCAATTTAAGACCACAAAGAATTTTTATTCTAGCAACCATAGCCGAATGTCTAACTCCAGGTATTGTAAATCTTGTTGCCAATACACCGTCTATACGGGTACGTACTCTCACTGTATCTCCTATATTTTCTATATGTATATCAGAAGCTATATTTATTATAGAATTTTTTAAAATAATATTCATCATTTTAACCATAGGTATAGAATCAACTAAAGATTCTAGCAAAGTATCATCTTCACCTGTTATATCCATAACATCTTCTTTTACATCTTCTGAACTTTCTCTTTTTCTAGAATATTGAGGAGATATTTTCTCACCAGATAAAGAATATCCTTCAAACCTTCTTTTAAATTCACTTAAAGAAATAAGATATATTTTATATGATACTCCGGCGGAAGTTAGTATAAATTGAAGGGCATCTAAAACATTTTTCCTTTCCGGATCAACCACTCCAACCAATACTTCATCTACTATTTCTTTATTTTTTATAAATTCTCCACTTTTTTGAATTTCATTACGTAACTCTAAATTATTTATATCAAACTCATCCTCTAATGGACGCAATCCTAATGGTATGGTTAAATATCTTTCTGCTTTATCTTTATCAAAAATTGTATAAAGTGCCTTATCTGCTAATTCTTTATCTCCATTATAAACTGGTATACCATATAAAGCATTTCTAGCTGTTAAAACTGCTGCCTCAGAGACATTATGTTCAGATAAAATTTCGTCTATTGGCATATTAGAAGATTTAGTTTCTTCTTCTATAGCTCTAGATTCAAGTTCTGTTATAACATTTTGAGATACTAATAAATTTAATAAAATCATACTATGATTATATCATCAAAAAAAATATTATTTAAAAATTATTATGGTAAAAATGGATTTTTTCTTCCAATTCCGCCACTAGGATTTATATTTACAGAAAAATCTTTAGCATTAATAATTAATTCATTGTTTATATTTGTATTAAACACTAAATTTTCTTTATTTAAGATATCTATATATTGTCCAACTTTAGTTTTTGAAACATAAGCATTATTTGCATTGTCTAATACTGCTTCAGTTGAAATAAAAATAGTGTTATATAAAAAATATCCTCCAACAATTATAACTATTAAAATAATAGGCAGGAATATTTTTGTATTTATTTTTTTTGATCCTATATTACTCATATTTTTATTTGTTTGTCTTTAAATAATAAGTTTCTACGACTAATGCATATTTATTTACGGTTGTGCCTACACTATTTTGTTCTGTCGTGAAATCCAAACTTTTTACATTATATATTCTTTTAGAGTTTTCCAAATCCTTTAAGAAATGTTTAATATTTTCATAAGTTCCTTCCAGATTAAAACTTACAGATATTGTATTATATTTTTTTGCTTGACTACTATCAGTATTACCATCATCAGTCACTCTTGGGGTAGCTAATAACATTTGAGAACCTGCAGACTTAGCTATATTTGTTAATTCATACACAATTATGACAGGATCTGCATTATTAGGTAATATTTTTTCTAAATCTTGAGGTAAATTATTACTAGCATTAAAATATGCAGAATTTGCCTCAGCTAATTTCATATTATATTTTTCCAATATGTTTATGGCGTCTGTTAAATTTTTCTTTTCTTCTATATATGTAGATATACTTTTCTTAGGTTTATAAATAGAACCTTTTCCAGAATAAAGAGGATATGTAAAAATATAGATAATACCAAATATAAATAATATTAATAATAGATTTACATATATTTTATTTTTTAATCTTTCACCATGCATATATTTATTGTATCATTAATTACCTTGTTCTGTATCATTTTCTATATTTGCTGAGGATGAATTTTCAGTATTTAAATTTGATCGACTAGGAAATAAACTATTTTCGTTTTCAGAATTAATTGTGGTAGAAGTTGTTGTTGATATGCTTGTTGCAGGAGCACTATTAAAAAGAGGTCCAGAATTAACAATATTATCATCTTGAGTTTGAAAATTATTAGGATTTATTATATTTAAATATTTAAGAAATGCTGTAGTGCTTATGTCTATATCAAAAGTAATATCAAATTCTACAGTTCCTTTTTCATTTAAAGAAAAACTTGTCAATTTAAAATCTTTAATAAATTCTGTATAAAGACCAGATCTAAAATTATTTAATTGTCTATAAAGAGTTGGATAATCTAAAGCCATTCCACTGATACTTAAAGAAGAAATGTTGGAATTTATTTCTTTTTTCAAACTAAATTTATTAAAGTAAACATAACTATTTCTACTAGACTCTACCACAGATTCTAATATAGGAAACATCATTTGAGAAACATATATACGACTGTCATACACGGAATTTAATAATTTTAATCTTTGAGATAAAATCCTCATATCTGGTAAATGACCTTCAAATTGAACTAAGGTGGGATTAGAATCATAAGATTTTAAAACTGATTCTTTTTCTTCTACTTCTTTAGTTAAAACATCCAAATAAAAAAATGCAAATACAGAAACTAAAATTACAATTATTAAAATTACTATTAAAAATATTTTTACTGTATCTTTTTTAGGAGATAATTCATCTGTAGCTATCGGTGCTACAAATTGATTAAAAGTTCCTGTATCTTTTTCATTCGTTATTTTTATATTATTGATCATAAATTTATTTGAAATAGTTTTTAAGTGCTAAACCCGTTACTACCGCATATTTTTCATTTAAATTGTCTAAAGGATTTCTTAAATTTTCTGGTATAGATAATTTCGAAAATATATCCAATAAAACTACTTCTCTATTTAAAAATTCTGAGAGGATATCTTTAATTCCTTTTTGTAAAGAACCTCCTCCAGTAATAACAACTTTCTCTATAATCATATTATACTTTCTTTCATACCCAAATAAAAGATGTTTTATTTCATCAAAAAGTGGAAAACTTGCTAATCCCATAACTTCAGCTAAATGTGGAGAAGAATCATCTCCTAAATAACCAAATACTCTTTTTGCTTCCTCTGCTACATCTACAGATAAACTCAATACTTTTGCAATTTGTAAAGTATTATCATAAGAACCTTTTTGAATAATATTTGTAGCTTTTAAGTTTCCTCCATATATTAAACTAACAAAAGAAACTTTTCCACCTATATCAATGCTAATTATTGGTTTTTCATCTTTTAAATTTTGTAAAATTGCTCTTGCTTGAGATAAACTTTCAATTTCAAAAGAATAATCTTTCAATCCTAATCTCTTTGCATATTTCTCATATAATTCAAAAGTGGTATTTTTAACAGCAGCTATCATTATAGTGTCATTTGTATCTGTAATTTTATCTCCAAGATCTGCTCTCCAATAATTTAATTTAACTTCTGATATAGGCATAGGTAAATATTTTCTAACTTCTATTGGAAGTAAGCTGGCTAATTCTTTATCTGATACTCTTGGTATAGTTATTGAAGATATAAAACAATCTTGCATCGGTATAGAAAATACAATCTTTTCTGCTGTTATTTTTGAAGCAATCAATAAGTCTTTTAGAGCTTTTATCATTTTATCTTCTCCTATATTAGCTATAGACCCCGGTGGTAAATCATCATAAGCAGCGATTTCAAGTTCTCCATATGTTTCAAGATAAATTTGATTATTACTTTTTTTAATTTGCAATACTTTTATAGAATAGGTTCCTATATCTATACCAACACAACTTTCTATGACTTCTTTATTATTAGATCCAAATAAAAACATAAATTTTATATAATATAATTATAACATGTTAAATTTATATAAATTTTTAAATTTTCTATTTATTGAAGAATGTATAGGTTGCCAAAAAAATGGAATTATGCTTTGTGAAGAATGTAAATTAGAAATATTAAATAAAGAAAAAATCAATCATAAAGATTTAGAAAATACTAAAAGTATAGACTGGGTAAAATCTCCTCTTTTATATAAAAATGAGATTCTTAAAAAGAGTATATTTCAACTTAAATACTATTATGTAAAAGCTGTAGCGAAATATTTAGCAGAATTAGTGTATAAAGATTTTTTAAATTTTATAAATGAAATTTTAGAAAAGACAAATCAAACTATTGAAAATGTTATAATTGTCCCGATTCCTATTTCCAAAAAAAGATTAATTGAAAGAAATTATAATCAAAGTGAAGTATTGATAAAAGAGATTATAAAAGAGATTATTGTATTTAATACGGCAGGGCTGGCCTTCGGCCAGCCCTGCCGTCAAACAAAAATTACCGAAGAAAATATTCTTACCGATTTACTTCAAAAACAAAAACACACTATAAAATTCTCCCACACCCACTCTTCATACGACAGAGAAAATCTAATAAAAGATGCATTTAAAGTAAATAAAAAATATCAAAAAGATTTTCTTCAAAATAAAATAATTATTTTATTTGATGACATCACAACAACTGGCGCCACATTTTATGAAGCAAGAAAAACTTTAATAGATTTTGGAACAAAAAGAGAAAATATTTTTGGCTTTGCGCTCGCACATTAATGTGCTCCCACTAGGACTTGAACCTAGGACCCCACGGATATAAGCCGTGTGCTCTAACCAACTGAGCTATGGGAGCTTATTAAATAACAAATATATAATATCAAAAAAAAACTTTTTTTAAAAGTCTTTTACAAAGTTGGTTTCAATATTATAAAAATGATAAAATATAATTCAAAAGTTTTAAATAAAATTTTATTTGGAGGATTCGCATAGCGGTTTAGTGCACCATCTTGGAAAGGTGGCAACGGGGTCAAACTCGTTCGAGGGTTCAAATCCCTCATCCTCCGCCAAAATTGAATTATATAGTATACTTTAAAGTATGTCAGTAAAAAACCTTAAAAAGGTATTCAATATAATAAAAGAGGGCATATGGATAAAAGATTAGTTCTTAGACTGGTATTACTTTCTATTATATCAATATTTCTTTTTGTAACTAATTTAACGAAAGTTTTTATATTTTGATTATTTTAAGCTTTTATTTTAACTATTTTTCAAAAAATGAGTAGAATTACTTGAAATAAGAGTAATAAAAAAAATAAAAGACAAATATTATTATAAATGTTATAATGAATAAATTAAAATTATAAGTATAAAATTAAAAAATAAAATAAAGATATGAAAAAAATATACTATGGGTTGTTTTGATATTAATAATCATTATATTTGCTTACACTTTAATGAAAAAAAATAAAGTTGATAATAACTTAACAAATCAAAATGCTTCTTCAACTGAAAATATAGTTAATGTTAGTTATTCTAATTCTGAAGAAACTATTAACGCTACTTTTGATAATAATGTTGGAACTGTAACTTTCACTGAAGAAAAACTAGGAACAAATACTTTATCTTCTGCTATTTCTGGTAGTGGTGCAAGATATACTAATGCTGATGAAAGTTTAGTATTTTGGGAACATCAAGGAGAAGTAACTATTTCTAAAGATGGAAAAGATGTATTTATTGGTAAAATTAACGAAGAAAAAATAAAAGATAACTCAATAATTAACACATGGGTTTGGAAAAATACCAAAACTAAAAATGGTGATATTATAACTCCCAAAAAAGATGATTTTGCTATAACTTTCAATGAAGGTGGCCGCATTACAAGCACAACTGATTGTAATAATATTATGGCCGAATATAAAGTAGAAGAAAATAATAAATTAACTTTTAATTCTCTTGCTAGTACTAAAATGTACTGCCAAGATACTCAAGAAAATATTTACGCTGAGCAATTAAATAATGTAATTAGTTATAAAATAGACGGAAATAACTTGATGCTTAATCTAAAAGATGGTGAAATAATGAATTTTGCAAATGATTAAATCTCTATCAAATTTATTAAATTGATATGAAAAATTTATATTCATATAAAAGATTAATTTCATTCTCAAGAATAAGTTTATTTATTATCTATTTTTGGTTTGGGTTTTTAAAAGTTTTAGAACTATCTCCTGCTAGCGAATTGGTTAAAAATTTATTTGAAAAGACAATTCCTTTTATGTCTTTTAATTCATTTTTAATAGGTTTTGGAGTATTTGAATGTATTATAGGTATTCTATTTTTAATAAAAGGAGTCGAAAAAATAGCACTATCTTTATTTACAATTCACATACTGACCACTCTTGGACCTCTTATATTATTAACCAAAGAAACCTGGACTGGATTTTTAATTCCTAGTATGGAAGGTCAATACATAATAAAAAATCTAGCTTTAATGGTGTGTGCTTTTATTATTTTAGGATTATTAAAAAATAATAATAAAAATAATAAATAAGTTTTATAAAAAATCTGAGACTCGTCTCAGATTTTTTATAAACATTCTTCTTTTTTATTTTTCAATAATTTAGATTTATTAAAATATTTTAAATGAATTAAAGAGTGAGAGATTACACACCCCAATATTCCCCCTATCACAAATGGTTCTATTATTTCTATAACCTCTTCTGATTTTGGAATTATAAAATGTCCCAAAAAAGAAACTGTTATTAACAATAATACAACAATGAAAAAAATTAAACTTTTTTTCTTTTTAATATGTGCAGATAACTCATGTGATAAAAATACAAAATCCATAATCACATGTGCTAAATTAAAAATACTTGAGCTTAAATTAAAATTAATACCTTTTTGACTCCATTCAAACCATTCTATACTCATATGTATTAAAAATAAAATTATAGTTATATAATTTTTTCTAGCATGAGCAAAAACAGCTAAAATAAAACCTATTAGACAAAAAGAAATGTCAAACATACCAGAAAAACTTGCTGTATGATAAAGCATAAATCCAATGTATACAATCAAAAATACAGAAAAAAGATTATGAAAAATTTTTTTAAAATTTAATTTCATATAATATAATATTTAATTATTTATCCATACTCATTAAAACTTTAATTCTTTCAGAAGTTGGTGGATGAGTCATAAATAATTTAGTAAACCAAGATATTTTCTTCTCTGTATTATTAATCCCGTTTAAACCCATAGGATTAACTATATACATATGTGCTGTGGCATTATTAGCTTTATTTAAAGGTTGTGAAAATTGAGAAATTTTTTGTAGAGCTGACGCTAAACCTTCTGGATATCTTGTTAAAATAGCACCTGATGCATCAGCTAAAAATTCTCTTTTTCTTGATATTGCAAGTTGTATAATTGTTGCGGCTATTGGAGCAAGTATTAAAGCTAAAATAGAAGCGATAAGCATAAATATTCCAAGACCTTTTCTGTCTTCGCTATCATTAGAAGAAAACATATTAACTCTAAAAAACATTTGTGATAAAAATGATATAGCAGAAACCATAATAACTACAATGGTTGAAAGTAATATATCTCTATTACCTATATGTGATAATTCATGTGCTATGACACCTTCCAATTCATTTTTATTAAGCATTGAAAGAAGTCCTGAAGTGGCAGCAATCGCTGAATGATTTTTATTTCTACCTGTAGCAAAAGCATTTGGAATTGGATCATTAATTACATAAATTTTTGGCATTGGTAGTCCTGCCGTTATAGATAAGTTTTCTACTGCATTCCAATATTCTGGATACTGAGATTTACTTTTAACTTCTGTCGCTCCTGCCATACTTAATGCGACCTTATCAGAGTACCAATATGAAAAAATATTTGTGATTAAAGAAAATATAATAGCAAAATAAAAAATATTTACATTATTAAAATAATAAGCTAAGAATAATCCAATTGCTGCAAAAATACCTGCAAACAAAGCCATATAGAGCCATGTTTTGAAGACGTTGTTTGATTGTTCTTTATATAAAGAATTAGATTTGGACATAAAGTTAAATATTACTATAATATATCACAATTAGCCAATAAATGAAATATATGTAAAGAGTAATCTTAATTTTATCTTATTTGCCTGGAAAATAAATATCTGGATTTTGTCTCATATAGTAAAGCGCAACTATCATAAGACAAATTAAAATTAGTAATAAAATACTATTAAATATAGAGCCATAAAAATTATTCCATTTTTTCATATGTATATATTTTAACATAAGAAAAAAACCAGAAATTAATCCAGTTTTATTGAATTAAAATTCTTAAATTATAATTCCAAGCCCAGCTCTCTCCTCTCTGCATAGAGAAACAAATTTTTCCTTAAACTCTTTTCCTGAAATCTTTTCTTCATTAAATTCTTTCAATATTTTTTTATATTCCCCTTTTGGAAATATATATCTTTTATGAAATTCTTTATAAAGTTGTTTTAAAGAAAAATCAGAGTTCAAACTACTCAGACCATTTTTTAAGAGAGTGATTTGTTCTTGGGTTTTCATAATCAACTCTTCATTTGTTAGATTTTGTATTTTCATATCTTTAATTTAAGATTAAATGTACTTCTTATACTACTATACCATATTTTTAAAGAAAGTGCAAGTCTATATTTCTGCTGGCTCTTCTATATATTCTTTCTTTAATTTTAAAGACTCTATTTTCTTTTTTATAAACATATTTGCGGGGCTATCTGGACGCTTTAATATTTGAGCTTCTAATTTATCTATTTCTTTTTGAATATTCATGAGTTGAAACTTTTCAGACAAAAATATTTCTTCCTCTTTCACTTCTTCTATTTTGTTAGGTCTATCTTTTTCATCTCTATAGACTCTAACTGTTTGAGAGTAAAATTTTTCTGCATTTATGATATTATTTTTTTCAATAATATTTCTAGATAAAAGATATAAACCATCTCCATTAATCTCTGAGGAAATATTATCGCTTGCCCACCCCTCCGAGAATTCTCTTGCTCCACTTTCATCTAACTTATCTGAGAATTTAGAAAATTCTTCTCTATACTCTTGAAGAGTGTGCAAATGATCTTCATAAGAACTGCGAAGTTGATTTTCGTGCACATCTTTTACTTCAAATTCAGATTTATTGTCACTACTTTTTATTTGAATAAATACCACTTTTTCTATATCTCTTTTATCTTCACTTAATTTAAGCTTTATAAAATCTATTTGAGCTTCTGCGTCAAAATTGTAACACATACAAATATGCTCTCCCTCTTTTAAAGAGTGAGCTATACTCTCTGCATAATATGATTCACTTTCTAGTCCTACAAATTGTGAGCCAATACTATTTAAATCTTTTTCATTTTTACCAGAAACTTCTTTTAATTTTTCTAGAAACTCCTTTTCTTCTTCAGAACCTCTTTTTCCTTGAATTCTTAATCTTAAGACTTCTGCTCTATAATAAGTAGCAAGAATCCATCTATTACCTTTAATCTGTTCATTGCTAGGTCTATTTATTTTTTCATTAGATTTTAGATCTACAACTTGAAATTTATTAGAATCTTTTTTACCACTATTTATAGTTAAATTTTCCATAAAATTAAAACTTCACTTCTACTGGATTTCTTGCAGCACTTTCAGCTTCTGAAAGTTTAAACATTTCTTCAGCTTTAAATCCAAACATATTAGCTAAAATATTTTTTGGAAATACTGCTATAGCTGTATTAAAGTCCATAACAGTATTATTATAAAATCTTCTTGCGGCTTGGATTTTATCTTCCGTATCTGTTAATTCATTTTGAAGAGAAGAAAAATTCCCTGTAGCTTTAAGATCGGGATAACTTTCTGACAATGCAAAGAGAGATTTTAGAGTACCTGTAAGGGCATTTTCAGCCTGATTAATTTTTTCTTTATCCCCTGTATCATGTGCAGTAATAGCGGAATTTCTTGCTTCTATAACTTTTTCCAAAGTAGAGCTTTCAAAATTTGCAGCTCCTTTTACAGTATTTATAAGATTTGGAATAAGATCATATCTTCTCTTTAATTGAACATCAATATCAGCCCATGCGTTTTCAATACGATTTTTCTTTGTGATAAGACCATTATAAACAGCAATAAAATATATAATTACTACCGCTAAAATTATTAAGAGAATTAAAGTTGTTGACATATTTTTATTAAATTAAATTATATATAAATTATATCATTTTTATTTTTAAAATACTAAATCTTAATTTAATTAAAATATGTGTTTTTTATAATTTTTTGATATAATCTATAAATTACAAGCGTAAAAATAATTATTATGGATAATCAAAATTTAAATCACAAAAGACATACTTTGTCTCACATTTTAGCAAGCGTCATACTAGAAAAATATCCTGAGACGCTTCTAACGCTTGGTCCTGCAATAGATAATGGATTTTATTATGATGTAGATTTTACAAAAAATGAAAAACCTGCTACAGAGGAAGACTTTGTTAATCTCACAAAATTAATGCAAGAAAAAATAAAACAAGGTGGTGTTTTTTCTCATAAAGAAGTCACGAGATCTGAAGCTGAAGAAATATTTAAAAATAATAAATACAAATTAGAACTTATAAATGAAATAGCAGAAAGAGGAGAAAAAATTACTCTTTATACTATAAACTTTGGTGATAGTTCTACTTTTACAGATCTTTGTCGTGGAGGACATGTAGAAGATATCTCAGAGATTGATACAGAGAGTTTTAGAATTACTCATACGGCTGGTGCTTACTGGAGAGGAAATGTAGAAAACAAAATGCTTACTCGTGTATATGGACTTTCTTTTGATACTAAAGAAGATCTTAAAAATTACGAAGAAAAACAAGAAGAAGCTAAAAAAAGAGATCATAGAATACTTGGTCGAGAACTTGGACTATTTGTATTTTCTGATCTTGTTGGCCCTGGACTTCCTCTTTGGACTCCAAAAGGGACATTTTTACGTAATCAAGTTGATAATTTTGTTCAGTCATTACGTTCAAAATATAATTATGGAAAAGTTACAATACCCCATCTCACAAAAAAAGATTTATATGTAAAATCTGGACACTGGGAAAAATACAAAGAAGATTTATTTAAAATAGAAACTCGTGATGGACATATTCTTTGTATGAAGCCGATGAATTGTCCCCATCATGCACAAATATATGCTTCAGAACTGCGAAGTTATAAAGAACTCCCTATCAGATATTCTGAGACAACTATGGTCTATCGTGATGAGCAATCTGGAGAGTTGAATGGTCTGTCTCGCGTATTATCTATTACTCAAGATGATGCCCATATTTTCTGTAGAGAAAGCCAAATAGAAAAAGAAGTAAATGATGTTTGGGGTATGGTAGAAGAATTCTATAAAACTTTTAATTTTAAAGATTTAAAGATAAGATTTAGTCGAAGAAATGATGACCCAAAGTTTAAAGGTGATGTAGAGTCTTGGAATAAAGCAGAGACAGCTATAAAAGAATTATTAAATAAAAGAGTTGGAGATAACTATATAGATGGTGAAGGAGAAGCTGCTTTTTATGGCCCAAAAATAGACTTTATGGCAGAAGATGCTATTGGAAGAGAACATCAAGTAGCCACAATTCAGTTAGACTTTATTCAACCTGCTAATTTTGGTCTTGAATATGTAAATGAAACTGGTGCAAGAGAGATGCCAGTAATGATTCATTGCGCTATTGCAGGAAGTCTTGAAAGATTTCTTTCTGTATATATTGAACACACTGGTGGCAACTTCCCTCTTTGGATGAGTCCTACACAATTATCTGTTATCCCAGTAAATGTAGAGATCCATGGAGAATATGCAAAAAATGTTTTTGAAAAATTAAATGAAAAAAATTTCCGAGTAGAGCTAGAGGATGGAAAAGACGGTCTTGGCAAAAAAGTGCGTTATGCAAAAGAAATGAAGTATCCTTACTGGATTGTGATTGGTGATAAAGAAGTAGCTGAAAATAAAGTTACACTTGAATCAAGAAATGGAGAAAAGTTTTCATTAACTATTGATGAACTTTTAGAGAAATTGAAGAGTGAAGTGGAGAGTAAAATTTAAAAAGAATTATTATATTCAATGTAATCTTTACTTTTAATAATAATTATTTTATCTTTGGTTTTTCTTCTAAATAATGTATGACTTTTAACAAGATCTTTTAATTCAGATTTTTCATAATTCATACACTTTTTTACATAATCGTCTTTAGTTAAATTATATAGATGATAAAAAGTAGACATATTATTTTTATTATATTTTATTTTTAATAAACGTCAGCCTGTATAGCTTTAACTATATTTTTTTGATATTATATATAAATAAATATATGATAAGATTTCAATCTTTCCCAAGATCAGTAAGTACTGATAAAAAAGCACAAGAAATAATAAATTGTTTTATAAAACATGAAAATTTAATAACTTCAGATTCTAATACTTTGAGTAGTAATGAAGTACTAGAAATAATAAGAAAAGATTTGGAAAAAATAGGAATGATAATAGAAACGGGAAAATCTAAAGATCAAAAAATTCAAGTGCCTGTTTTGTTTGGAATAAATAATAATATAGATAAATATTTTGAAGCAGATGGAATATCTGATGATGGAAAAATAGTGCTTGAAGTTGAAGCAGGAAGAGCGGTTGTTAACTATCAATTTTTAAAAGACATATTTCAAGCAAGTATGATGCATGAAGTGGAAGTACTTGTATTAGCAATAAGAAATGATTATAGAGGTAATGATGATTTTGAAAAAATATATTCTTTCTTGGAAACTTTATATATAAGCAACAGAATAAAACTTCCACTTAAAGAAATAGTTATTATAGGATATTAGATTTTTAATAATCAATATCCGCCTCCTTCGCGTAAGTTTGAATAAAGCTTTTTCTTGGCCCTACTTCGCTACCCATAAGCATATCAAATATTTTATCTGCTTCTTCTGCATCTTTTGCTGAAACTTGTTTAAGAACTCTATTTTTAGGATCCATTGTTGTTTCCCATAATTCTTCAGCATTCATTTCTCCAAGACCTTTATATCTTTGTATCCTAATTTTAGAACTTTTCTTTTCTTCAATTTTATTTTCTTTACCTTTCTTGCCTTTTGATTTTTTATTAGTATCTTCAAATCCTGCATCTTTTAATTCTTCTGAAAGTTCTTCATTTTCATTTATTTCTACAGAATCATCATCTTCTGCTACCTCTTCAAGATTTACATCACCTACTATAGAAAATTTTTCAACATCAGAATAAGCATAATCAACTTTTTTACCCTGCATTATTTTATAAAGTGGTGGTTGAGCAATATAAATAAATCCACTATCGATAACTTCCTTATAATATCTAAAGAAAAATGTTAATAACAGTGTTCGTATATGTTCTCCATCAACATCGGCATCTGTAGCAATAATTATTTTATGATATCTCATTTTCTTAATATCAAAAGTATCTCCTATTGCTGCACCCATAGCCAAAACTAAATTTTTAACCTGTTCAGATCCAAGCATTTTATCCAGTCTCGCTCTTTCTACATTTAAAATCTTACCTCTTAATGGAAGAATGGCTTGAGTCTTTCTATCACGACCCATTTTAGCTGATCCTCCAGCGGAGTCTCCCTCTACTATAAATAATTCAGATTCTTCTGCACTATTACTTTGGCAATCGGCAAGCTTTCCAGGAAGAGTCATTCCTTCTAATGCAGATTTTCTTAATATAGAATCTTTTGCAGCTTTTGCAGCTTTTCTAGCACGCAAAGCTAATAAACCTTTTCCTATAATTTCTTTTGCATCATCTGGATGTTCTTCTAAAAAGTCAGAGAAAGCTTGTGAGAATACACTAGATACTGCAGTTTGCGCTTCCATAGATCCAAGCTTTGCTTTAGTTTGTCCTTCAAATTGTATTTCATGAAGCTTTACAGAAATTACGGCTGTTAATCCTTCGAGAACATCGTCTCCTGTAAGATTTTCATCTTTTTCTTTTAAAATATTATTTTTACGAGCATAGGAATTTATAAGTCTTGTTAGTGTAGTCTTAAACCCAGAAACATGAGTTCCTCCTTCTGCATTAGGAATATTGTTTGCAAAAGCTACTATTTTTGTAGGATAATCATCTACATATTGTAATGCTATTTCTACCCCTACATTATTTTCTTGCTCATCTATTTTTTTCTCTACATAAAAGATATTTTTATGTATTGGTTTATCATTAAAATTATAATGAGAGACAAGACTCTTTAATCCACCTTCAAAGAAAAATGAAAATGATTTATATCCAGAAAATTTATTATAATCTAAATCTTTAATATAGCTTTCCCCTTCTATTTCTTTCACAAAATTAAAGGAAGATTTTTCATCAGAGAGATCTTGGTATCTTTTTCTTAAATCTAAGATATCTATCTCTAGTCCTTTTACAAGATAGGCTTGCTGACGCAAATGAGACACTATACGTGTCCATTCATATTCCACACCTTCCTTAAATATTTCAATATCTGGTTTAAAAGTAACTATTGTTCCATTAAATTTTGTCTTCCCAATTTCTTTTACTTTGGCCTTTGCAATACCTTTTGAATATTCTTGTATGAAAATTTTACCATCTCTATGAACTTCTACTTTTGTTAATATAGAAAGTGCATTCACAACAGATGCCCCCACTCCATGAAGTCCTCCTGATACAGAATAGCCGTCACTGTTAAATTTTCCACCAGCATGAAGTGTTGTCATAATTGTTTCAAGTGCTGAAACTTTTGTCTTGGGATGAATATCAGTTGGAATACCACGACCATTATCAACTACACGAATAATATTGTTTGGTAAAATTGCCACCTCTATCCTATTCGCATATCCGTTCATGGCTTCGTCACGAGAGTTGTCAAAAATTTCCCATATTAAATGATGTAATCCATCAGGACCAGTTGATCCAATATACATTCCTGGTCTTTTACGGACTGGTTCAAGACCTTCTAAAACTTGAATAGACTCAGCACCGTATGATGATTTTTTAGTTTCTTTTGCCATATTTTTTAATAAAAAAGTGTATTTTTATATAATTATTATAACATTTTTTGAATAAAAATTCATTTGACAAAATGTGTTTTTAAAGTGAAATTTACTAGTTTATTATTTTTTGTTATACTTAATTCAGAAATACTTTTTATGAAAAATGAAAAACAGCTCACTCTTTTCTCCGAAGAAGTTTTAAACTCTCTGGAAGAACAGTCGGCAAAAAGTTTAAGTTTTTATGAATATGAAGGCATAAATGTATCATGTATGAAATGTAAAAATTGGAAAGAGTTAAGATTTCTTTTCCATATATATGGTATAACCGAATGCCAATGTCATAAAAACAACGAGCGCTAAGCGCTCGTTTTATTGTTTATGATTTATACCTATTACTTCTTTTATATTTTGATAACCATCTTTTTTAATGAGTTTTGAAAGTTCTTTATTAATATTCCCTATTTGGCTTGGGCCCTCATAAATCATACCTGTTATCATCTGTATCAAGCTAGCCCCTCTTTTTATTTTTTCATAAGCATCTTTCCCTTCAAATACTCCACCACAACCAATAATAATAAATCTGTTCTCGTCTTTATATTTTTTATATACTTCACTTATTAGATTATTAGAAAGACTTTCTGTTGGCTTACCTGAAAAATTACCTTTCTTATTTTCAAACTTTTTCAATTCTTCTTTATTTAAAGATATATTATCTCTATTTTTTACAAGATTTGAAAAAATAAAACCTTTTATGAAATTAAATTCTTTAGCTATTTCACACAACGTTATAGTTTGCTCTACACTCTTTTCACAATGCATTTTTATAAAAATTGGATAAATTATATTGATAGTGCTTATTTTTTTTAATACTTTTTTTAATCCTTCTGGTGTGTCAAATTTCTCAAAATCTTCTGGAATATGTGTAAGATTTGGGCAAGAAATATTTAATTCAAAATAATCAAAATAATTAGTATTATTTGCTTTTAAAAAATCTTCATAAATATCTTCTAACATAGAAGCCTCATTTTCATATATTTTATTTGTAACTCCTAAACTTATACCCAAAGGTATAGTTTTTTTAAAATTTACACCTTTTTTAATTATACTATCTATACCATTACTTTTAAACCCTTTATTTACTAAAAGTGCTTTTGATTTTGGTAATCTGCCCAACATTGGATACGTATTACCTTTATAATACATATTAGTAACCGTGCCGATAGTATGAAAACCAAATCCAACATCACAAAGTATATTAACAAGATCAGCGTCATAGTCAAATCCTGCAGCAAGCCCTATAGGATTTTTAAAATTTATACCTAATATATTTTGTGAAATATTTTTATTCTCAAAATAAAATAAGTAATTTACTAATCTCTTATAAATATTTCTCGTCCCTAAGAAAGATCCTATTTTCAAAAAAAGAATATGTATATAATCTGCTGGAAACAAAAAAAGTATCGGTTTTATTATTTTCTTATATAAGAACTTAACCATATTTTATTTTGTATTTTCTAATTACGGATTATTTGGTTTGTAAATTTTTGGATCGATTGTTCTATCAAAACAAACTCTACCTTTACCATGATTCCAAGAATTGCTTCCTTCAGATATATAATTTGATGTACTTTTTACATTATCAATCACTGCTGAATTATTATTTTCTATTAATCCTTGCTGTGAAACTTCAGAAAAAGTAGCACAAAGAATAAATGATGTATTCTCTTTAAAAATATACTCATAAATTTTACCTTGTTGAAATTCTGGATCTTGAGGTGTATAATTTCCACTTATAGGATCTTTTAGATCATTTAAACTAATAGGCATTTTCCCTCTTTGCTGCCAATAATTTACAATTTGCCATTGTATAGACTGAAGATCGCTTTCTCTTCTTTCGTCTAACCTCCAAGCTCTTTGCATTTTAGGACTGCCCATAACCATAAATCCAAATATTATAAGAGAAATAAACATGATAATTGATATATTTGATAAAATTCTTTTTACGATTATATTTTTTGATTTGCTTATATTAAAATCTTTTAAAGATAAATAGTAGTATACCCATATCATTCCAGCTATTAAAGCTGTACCTAATACTTTATAAATAAATCTGTTTGTAATTTCTCCTGCCACAAAATAATTTACTAAAATTACAAGATCAATAACAATAACAAGAGAAGCTAAAAATAAAATTATATACATTATCCATTTAAATAACTTTTCATTTTTACTTTCAAAACCTTTTTTAATGTATTTCCACCAAAAATATGAAAGTATTAAAAATATTGGAAAGAAAATTAAAAGAATAGCTATCATAGTTCTCATACTTTCATATGTATAAGAACTATATCCATACTCATAATAAGAGTTTAGTACATCAGGCATTTTATGAGACAGAGTTTCAAAAAATAATGACAAACCTGCTATAACACTAGTAATAAGTGTTACCATAACTCCCAGTGATAAGAAGAAAAAATTTGGACTGACCCCTTTTTTAATTTGTTCTGACATATATTTATTTTAATTATTTTATAATATTTTTATTATACCATTTTAAAAAGTTTAAAAATACGAGACCACACCTTCAGCGACACCCAGTATTTTTACCTTATTTCATAACCTCTCTCTTCCAAAGCCTTATAAATCCTATCTGCTTCAATATTTACCTCTTCGTCAGTTAATGTTCTTTCTTTATCCTGATAAATAAGTCTAAATGCAAAAGATTTCTTTTTAACTCCATCTATTTCTTTTTCAAATTTATCAAACAAATTTAATTTTATACAAAGTGGTGAAATATTTTCTCTGATTATTTTTTCTATATCTTCTTCATTTGTGCTTCCATTTACCCAACAAGCAATATCGCGGACTATAAAAGGGGTTGACGCAAAAGATTTATATTTAAAATCAATACTATCGATCCTTATTGGAAAAATAAAATCATCTGTTTTCAAAATAGATTTCCTAGTTTGATTTAACAATTTTGTAAGATTGATTTCAAATCTATTTTCTTTTTGTTTTTCGTTTTTATGTTCTATAAAATCTATACTTTCTAATACTAACTTTTCTTTTATTTCTGATAATATTTTATTTTTTAAATCCGTATAATTTTTATTTTTCTTTCCATCATCTATACCAATACATAAACTTCTCCATTCAATCTCTTCTCCATTTTCATTTAATTTAAAACAATTACCAAATTCAAATACTTTAATTTCATTAATATTTAAAAGTGGCATATTGAAAATATTTTTTTGTATGGTTTCTTGAATTCCGTCTGAAAGATTATTTCTTAAATAATTTTTATCTTGAGCTACAGATTTTATTATTTGTATATCTCCCTTATTTCGTAATGAATAATTCATTACCTCATTAAATCCGTTTTCTAATAAAATATTTTTAATAATATATTCTTCTATTAAATCTTTATTCTGGCTTGGTTTTTTATTTATTATTGGTAATATGCTTTTAATATTATTTAATCCGTATATTCTGCCAACTTCTTCAATAATATCTTCTTTTATTCTTAAATCCAATCTTTCAGCTGGGATTTCTACTACAAATCTCTCTTCATCAAGACTTTCTAAGACTCTTCCATATCCTACAATTTTTCTTTCACCTTCTCCATTCTTTTTCTCTATAAAATCTTCAAATGATTCTATCTCTGTACCCTTTTCTAAATATCTTGAAGAATGTAAAATTTTTCCATCGCCTACATAAATACCAAGATGATCGACTCCACCTTCCACCTTCTCACCTCTTTTATACTCAACTCCCTCAAGATAAACTTTTCCATCACCAGTCGAAAATACCAAATCACCAAATTTTAAATTGTCTTTTTCTATACTTTTATCTTTTGTATACAAATATTTATCTATCGATATAGATGGCATATACACTCCTTCATATAAATATGAAATTAAAGAAGAGCATGAAAAAGCGTTCGGTGCGTCAGCTCTCATGCTACTTGGGTTTTTATATGGTTTTCCAATTACTTCTTTTATTAAATTTTCAATATTTTCTTTTGTAGAAATATATTTATATTTAAATCCAAATCTTTCAAAAATATTTTCTACTTGGTCTTTATTTAAATTAGTTCCTAAAACTTTATTTATTTCTGACATAGAAACAGATACTTTATATTTCCACTCGCTTAATTTCTCATTTGGAAAATTATCTACTATTTCGCCTATCTCAATATTACCAGCATCAGCAAAATCTTTTAAAAGTTTTAAAGTTTCAATCAGTCCAATTTCTACTAGATCATCAGCTATACCATTTTCAAATCTTTTACTAGAATCTGTTTTTAAATTATACTTTTGAGAAGTCTTTCTTATTAAATTTGAATTAAAATTTGCACTTTCTACTATTATATTTTTTGTATTCTCGGTAATACCAGAAAATTTACCGCCTTTTATCCCCGCAAGCGCTAAAACATTTTTCTCATCAGCGATTACGAGAGTTTTATCATCCAATAATTTAGTTTCACTTTTGTTTACTTCTAATCCTCCTCTAATATTTGCTTTATGTTCTAACAAATCTATTGGTTCTGCCGGTCTTGCCAATCTTGCTTCTAAGAATCCTGAGACTAAATCACCATCGTACGCATGCATTGGTTTATTAAAAGAAAATTGTATGTAATTTGTAATATCTACAATATTATTTATACTTTTTTGTCCTATTGCTTCTAAGCGGTATTTTATAAATTCTGGACTTTCTTTCACGGCTACCCCATTCACTTTTACACCCATAAATCTACTGCAAGATTTTGTATCACTTATTTTTATAAAATCCTCATTATTTTTTTTAATTTTAAAATCTTTTTTCCATTCACTACTCAATAAATTTAAATCTTTTAATTTTAAATTAAAAATAGTAGCAATTTCTTTCGCCATATAATAATGTGAAAGTGCGTCATGGCTACGATTTGGTAAAACGTTTAAATCGTAAACCCAGTCTGTTTTTTCTTTATTTATTTTATTTTCTATTTCCAAATATTCTTCCACTTCAAAAGCATCAGTTGAAACACCTTTTACAAAGTCCTCTCCTTTTGGAATTTTGTCTTCAACATATTCTTGTAACCAGCTGTGTAAATATTTCATAAATTTATTATTCTAATTCTTCAATCTTTCTTCTTCTCTCATCAGTCATACCAATCTTTATAAGATCTGGCATTGATTCATTTGTTAAAATATAAATAATTTGTGTCATAAATTTTTAAAACTGATTTATAACTCGTAAATCTCCATTGTAGAGTAAACGAATATCGTCTAGACCATATTTGAGCATTGCAAGCCTATCTATTCCACAACCAAAAGCAAAACCAGAATATTTGCGTGAATCTATCCCACAATTTTCTAAAACTTTTGGATGCACCATTCCTGCTCCCATTATCTCAATATATCCTGTATTTTTACAAATATTACAACCTTTTCCATCACATTTAAAACATTTCATTGCAACTTCAAGACCCGGCTCAACAAAAGGAAAGTATGATGATCGGAATAAGATATCAATATTTTTGAAAAAGAATTCTGAGAAAAATTTTTCAAGTACCGCTTTTAAATTGGCCATAGAAATATTTTCACCCACAAGCAGTCCTTCAACTTGATGAAATTGTGCTTCATGAGTTGCATCTGTTGCTTCATTTCTATACACCTTCCCAGGACAAATTATTGCAATTGGAAAAGTATCATCTTCTTTTAATTTTTCATCTTTAATCTCTTGCATCTTTTCTGTCATATATCTAATCTGCACACTTGATGTATGAGTTCTTAAAACTGCTTTACCAGTCATATCATTCTCTTTCAATTTTAAGAAAAATGTATCTTGCATATCGCGAGATGGATGATCTTTAGGAACATTGAGTGCGTCAAAATTAAACCATTCTCTTTCGAGCTCTCTCCCGTCTGCAACATCAAAACCCATTTTGGTAAAAATATTTATTATCTTGTCTATTAAAATAGTGATTGGATGTGAATGTCCTTTATTTTCAATATTAATATCAATATTTTCCATAATTTTTAATAAAAGTATATCATAAAGTCTTATTTTTAATAAGTCAAAAATATGCTAAAATATATAAATCTAAACCAGAAACAACTCTATTTATTATCTAATTTATGCAAAAAATATTTGAAATTATATTTTACTGCTTCAGTTTTTTGTCTTTATATGTACAAATATACTTTTTAATTATATTTTTAGAAAATTATAAAAATTTAAAAATAAGAAGAAAAGCAATTAAACTTTTTGAAAAAGATGAGGATTACCCTGGAGTAACCATAACAATACCGGCTTATAATGAAGGAGAAAATGTATCTAAAACTGTTGAATCACTTTTGAAATTAAATTATCCAAAAAATAAATTATTTTTAATTTTAGTAGATGATGGAAGTACTGATAATGGTAAGACTTGGGAAGTAATGAAAAGATATGAGGGACATTCACAAATAAAAATATTTACAAAACCAAATGGAGGAAAATACACAGCACAAAATCTAGGATTAGAACACACAACCACTCCATTTTTGGGGTGTCTAGACTCTGACTCTATGGTTGATACTGAAGCATTAAATAGAATAATGAGTTATTTTATAGAAGATACAACTATTATGGCTGTAGCTCCCACTATTATTTCTAATACTGAAAATAATATTATACAAAGAGCCCAAAAAGCTGACTATGAGCTTCAAATATATATTAAAAAAATGCTTAGTTTTGTAAATGCAATACATGTTACCCCTGGCCCATTTTCAATTTTTAGGAAAGAAGTTTTTGATAAAATAGGTCCGTATAGACATGCTCACACAACAGAAGATCAAGAAATTGCATTACGTATGCAACATAATCACATGAAAATAGATCACGCTCCTGACGCGTATGTTTTTACTAATACCCCAAAAACTGTAAAAGCTTTATACAAACAAAGATCGAGATGGATATATGGATTTATAAGAAATGCTTTGGATTATAAACATTTGTTTTTTAAGAAAAAATATGGAAATGTTGGCTTTATAACTTTACCTTCTGGTTTCGTGTCAGTAATATCTGTTTTATTCCTTTTTTGTTTTGTAATTTTTAACTTAATTAATTATTTAAATAATAAATCTTTAATATTGTCAGCTATAGGTTTTAATTTTAAAAATTATAAATTTAATATGGATCCATTTTTTATAAACACTTCTGCTATTATGTTTATTTCTATTTTTATATATGCTTCTGTATTTTTTTCATTATATATGGGACATAGAATATTACACGGAAAAATGAAATTTGATTTGAGTATTATCTGGTTTTTTATTATATATGCTATAGTAGCTCCATTTTGGTTATTAAAAGCTGTAATTAATGCTCTTAGAAATTATGAGCCTAGTTGGACAGCTGAGATTGATAGTAGATAGATTTTTGCTATAATAAATTTATACTTAAAATAAAAATATGATGTCACAAAAAGATTGGGTTCGCTATATAGCTGTATTTTTAATAACTTTTACTATTTTTTTAACTGCTGTTTGGCTTTCTTCATTTATGAATGACAGAAAATTGAGTGACATAAAAAACATACAAGATAAAGTATCTATTGATTTAATGAGCTCTGAAACACAATTCCAATTACTTCAAGGATTTTCTTGTAAAGATGTGTCTGTCTCTACACTTTCTCCTGAATTAAATAATTTAGCAGAGAAAATATCATATAGTGAGCAAAATATTAATAAAACAGATGAAGTTAAAGATCTTAAAAAATACTATACACTACTTCAAATTAAAGATTATTTAATAATGCAACAAATAAAAACAAAATGTAAAGTTCCCGTTGTGCCAATATTCTATTTTTATACAACTCTTGAAAATTGCTCAAATTGTGTAAAACAATCTGCAGTATTAAGTAAATTACGTGATGAGTATCCAGAACTTCGTGTTTATTCTTTTGATTATAATCTTGATCTTTCTGCCTTACAAACTTTGATTAAACTTTTCAAAGTTGATGATAGAAATCTTCCGGCATTATATATGGACGATAAGCTGTATACTGGATTTAAAGATGAAAATGAGATTAAATTAGCCCTACCAGATCTAGAAAAATATGCTGAAGAAAGAATCAAAGCAGAAGAAGCAGCAAAAAATGCAACGACATCGACAAGTACAGTAAATAATCCAACTACAACAAAGAAATAAGATAAAAAAATATCATAAAAAATAAGCTTGCGAAATAAGAATATTAAAAATACTGGGTGATGCCTTCGGCACCACCCAGTATTTTTATGCTTGGAGCCACTTGTCAGGCTCGAACTGACGACCTACGGTTTACAAAACCGTTGCTCTACCAACTGAGCTAAAGTGGCAATATTTACTTGGTAATTTTACAGCTCTTTTTCAAAAACTATCGTAGGTTTTGTAAACCGTTGTCAGTATACAATCTCGCTACGCTCATGCCAACTGAGCTAAAGTGGCAATATCTTTAACCTTATCTTCTAATTATATCATAAAAAATACTTTTTTCAAATATTTTTATATTTCTTTTCCGGATTCTTCTTCTTTTTTTATTTCATTTTCTTCATCTATTTCTCTTTTGTATTTTTTAAGATGATTCCAAAAATGAGGTACAGCTCTTTTATCTTTTACTACTTCTTCCATAAATTTATTTCTACTCTTTGCATAAATTTTATCAGAATAAGTAGATACTTTTGCTACAAGCATTACCCACCAATGCAATATATTCCTATATACTATTTTTAAGCCCGCATAAAATCTTCTTATAAAGATTCTGATAATAGCAAAAAATTTATTTAAAAATACTTCATGACCATCATATGATGGATTATATTTTTCTGGATATGTATTTAAATATGACATTCTAACTCTTACAATAAGAAAAGATATTATAAAAAATAATATTGAGATTGTAATGTATATAAAAATTTGCATATAATTAAAGAACGAAGACTTTAGTCTTCGTAATTTTAGCTAGATACTATATCTAACAAACTTTCTTATTTGTGTATTTTCGCCAAATTTTTGTATCGCAGCTTCTATTTTTTGTTCAATAGTTTGTGAAGGATCTTTTATAAAAGATTGCTTAAGTAATGCTGTATCTTCACTTTCTCCATTTTCATTATTTATGGAAGTAGGATTCATAGCTACAATATGAAATGCTATATCATTCGCAAGAGCTTTAAATTCTTCATTTTTAGCCACAAAATCTGTCTCACACATAAGCTCCACCATTGCAGCTGCGGTTCCACCGCCATATATATATACTCCTACAACACCAGCACCAAGCTCTCTTTCACCTTTTTTAGCGGCTACTTCTTTTGCTTTTTCAAAAAGAATCTCTAAAGCTTTAGTTTTATCTCCATCTGCAAATTCTAATGCTTTTTTTATTTCAGCAAGAGAAAGACCTGTTTCTTCTCTTAATTCTTTAATTATTTCTGTACTCATAAATTATTTTATTAAATATTATTTTTAATAATGTTTAAGATAGTCTCTACTGATGATTTTGATGAATCATTGCAGATAATTGGATACTCAATAGTAGAAATATCACAATCTGTATTTGATAAAGATATAACTGGAATATGCGCAATACCAGCTTCTCTTACAGGGATTTCTTCATATTTCGAATCCACAACTATAATTGCTCCTGGAAGATTTGTAAGTGAGGAAAGGCCACCAAAATTCTTATCAAGTTTTTCTAATTCTCTTTGCATTAAAAGCTGTTCTTTTTTTGTAAACTTTGCCCATTCTCCTTTTTCTTTTTGGTCCAACATTGTGTGTAATTTTTCAATTCTTTTTTTAATTTGAGGAAAATTAGTTATAGAACCACCAATAAATCTATTAACAATATATGCTTCATCTAAACCTAACGCTATTTCTTTTATTGATTGTGCTATTTCTGGTTTCTCTCCAATAAAAATAACTCTTTTCTTTTGTTCTCTTAAAGACTTTAAAAAAGTGGTAGCTTCTATTAACTGTTCTTTTGTCTTATTTAAGTCAATAATATCTACGCCATTTTGAGTGATATAAATTGATTTTTTTGTAGAAGGATGACGGCGAGTTTTTTGATATCCATAACCAACTCCAGCTTTAGCTAAATCTTCTATTTTTATATTTTCTATATCTGCCATATATTGTTAAATTTATAATATTTATTTAAAAGTTCTCTTATCTTACCAAATTTTTTAAATTTTAGCAAGATTATATGTCTTTAAATTTATTCACCATATTGTTTTAAATAGTCAATTTTATCTTGAATTCCGGCTACTCTACTCATTACTTGAGTGCCATATGAACAAGTACTTCCTCCTGTACCATAATATCTACAAGCTGCCTTTACTTGCGAAGCATAACTACTTGCAGCTCCTATTTGTGCGAGATAATATGATGAAGCCATTATTGCATCTTTTGCATTCCAAGGATTATATACTCCAGCCCCAGACTCCACACTCATCCATGTTGATGCGATAAATTGAGCTGGACCCATAGCTCCTCCATATCCTCCAGCTGACGGTATTGGGCAAGATACTACTGTAGAAAGTGGATCCAATCCTAATTTTTTTGTAATAGAAATAAAAGGTTCCAAATCTCTTGTAGGCTTCATAACATTATCATATTTTACTTTTGTATTAATATTATACCCAGCCCCACTTTCAAGATCAGATAAATAACATTTCCCAACATTTGCACCAAGTGCTGATTCTTGTGTAAGAATAGCAAGCACAAGTGCTGCTGGTACACCTGTTTTAGCTTCTGCTTGTTCAGCATAATTTAAAGCATCTCCAAAAGGAATTGCTTTTGTCTCTCCACCAGCAAAACTAAAAAGCGCGGCACGAATCTCAGCAGCTTTAGCTTGTTTTTTTACAAGTTCTTTTTTATATAGAGCTTCTTGACCTTTAGTTTCTTTTAGAAGAGTATTTTTTTCTGATTTCGTAGCGTCAATCTTTGCTTGAGCTACTTTTTGTGCATTTTTTAAAGCGATCTGTGAATCTTTATTATCTTCAAGATTAGCTTTTGCCATATTTACTTCATTCGTAGTAATTCTAATTTTATTCACGTCTTCACTAATAGCTGATTGAAAAGCTATTATTTTATCTGCATCTTCAAAAAATTCTGATATTGTTTTTTTATCTAAAAGTAAATTTATAAAATTATTTGTCCCGTCAAATATATACATATTTCTAAGTGCATTAGATAATGCCTTTTTTTGTTTATCTAAGGTATTTGATAAATCATTTAATTCTATATTCTTGTCTATTATTTTATTTGAAAGAACAGCAATATTTCCATCTATTTTTTTTATTTCTAATTGCTTTTTATTTATTTGTGCTTGTAAAAGAGAAATATCTCTAGATAATGTTGCACCTTGTGCTTGAGTGGTAGCTATGACCTTTTGTTGATCTGCTATTTGTCTTTCAAGATCAGCAAGTTCAGCTTGAAGTCTAGCTCTTTCTTCTTCTTTTGTTTCAGCAAAAGAGCTTTTTATATTTTGGAAACTAAAAGTAATAGTCAAAATCAAAATAAAAAGGGATAATAAGATATATCTCTTATGGTTTTTACTTAAATTCATATAAAATAATTATAGCATGCAAATAATTAAGTCTGAATTTGTCTTAACAATAAATAAAAACTCTATTTTATTTATAGAGTTTTTATTTATTATTATTCTTCTGTTTGTTCTTTTTTACCTTTTTCAGCCACTTCAATGTTTGATAGGTCTGCATCTATTGGGGCCGAAAGATCTTCTTCTGTAGCTGGAGAGGTTGAAGCTACCACCTCCTCTTCATCTACATGATATAATTTTACACCTGCTGGAAGTTTAATATCTTTTACTAAGATAACAGAATTCTCATCTTTTAAAATAGATAAATCAACCTCTATAGAGCGTGGAAGATGTGTCGCGTCAGCTTCAATATGAATATCATGCATAACTTTTGCAAGTATCCCTCCGTAAGTTTTGACCCCTTCGGATATTCCAACAAACTCTAATGGTACCTTAGCATCAATTGTGGCACCTTTTTCTACAATATAAAAATCAACATGTATTGGTTCATATTTTACTGGTTCATATGATATATCTTGTACCATAGCCTGTAATTTTTTTCCTTCACCTTCTAAAGATATAACTGAAGATTGTCCAGTTTGTCTATATAGTTTTATAAATTCAATAGTATCTATAAAAATAGACTCCGCTTTTTGCTTTGTACCATAATATACAGCCTTCAACATTCCTTCTTTCGATTCACCTTTATTTCTTTTTATAAAATTTAATGACAACATATTTTTAATATTTTTATATAAAACAAAACTACTTCTTTGACTCTTTCATTATTACATGTTTACGAAGTTTTTTATCGAATTTTTTTAGTTCAATCTTTCTTGTAACTAACTTCTTATTTTTTCTTGTCATATAAGTCGTACCAGTTGCCTTATTTACAAGTTTGATTAATTTATCTTGAGACATAAATTTATTAATAAATGATTTATGAAATATACTATATTTTCCTATTTTTTGCAAATATTACAATTCTTTAAAATCTAAATTTTTCTTCTAAATATTTTTCAATATTATCTATTTTTATTCTTTCTTGTTTCATACTATCTCTATCTCTAACAGTAATAGCACCATCTTCCAGACTATCGTAGTCAAAAGTTATACAAAATGGAGTCCCTATTTCATCTTGTCTTCTATATCTTTTCCCAATACTTCCAGAAATATCAAATTCTGTAAAATATTTTTTTGAAAGATCTTTCCAGATTTTACGAGATGGCTCTAATAATTCTTCTTTTTTAAATAATGGAAATACTGCCACTTTTACCGGTGAAAGTCTTTTATCTAATTTTAAAACAATTCTCTCTTCTCCATCTTTTACTGTTTCTTTTGTATAAGCATTATCAATAAATGCAAGCATCATACGAGCAACTCCTACAGAAGTCTCTACAATGTGCGGGATAAATCTCTCACGAGTAGCTTCATCAAAATATGATAAATCTTTCCCTGAAAATTTCGAATGTTGAGATAAATCCCAATCACCTCTTGCATGAATACCTTCAAGTTCTTTAAAACTGTTTCCTAACATCTTATATTTATATTCAATATCATATGCATCACTAGCATAATGTGCAAGCTTTTCATGCTTATAAAATTTTAGCGATTCTTCTTTTATTCCATAATTTAAATAAAAATCCCATCTATATCTTTTCCACCCATTAAAATATTCTTCTGTCGCCTCTCCTATGGCAGATTTTGGATTAAAAAAGTATTGCATTTCCATTTGTTCAAATTCACGAGTACGAAATACAAATTGTTTTGTCACTATTTCGTTTCTAAAAGCTTTACCTATTTGTGCTATACCAAAAGGAAGTTTTGGATGAAGTGAATCAATTATATTCTTATATTCCAAATATATTCCTCCACAAGTTTCTGGACGTAAATACACAACATTTTCCGAAGAAAAAGCATCTGTTGGTGATCCTAGATTGCTTTTAACCATTAAAGAAAAAATTTTTGCTTCCGTTAATTCTGCCTTACCGCAATTTGGACAGACTAGTTTTTTTTCAACACGTAATTTATCAAGCTCTAAATTTATAAATTCTAATGAAGCTTTATCAGCATTTATTCTATATTCTTCAAGAATATGATCAGCACGAAACCTTGCTTTACAATTTTTACAATCTACTTGTGGATCATTAAAGGTATCAACATGCCCAGAAGCTTTCCAGGTCATTGGATGCATAAATATCCCAGAGTCCAGAGCTAAAACATCATCTCTCTCTTGAATCATACTTTTCATCCAAGCGTCTTTTATATTTTTTAAAAGTAAATATCCATAATGACCATAATCATAAACACCATTAAAACCTCCATATATTTCACTAGAAGAAAATACGAATCCTCTACTTTTTAAAAAAGAAACTATTTCTATCATTAAATTATCTTCTTTTTCTTTCATATTTAATTAAAAAAACTTGTTAAAAATGTGTAAATTGCTGACGCTGAATATATTATCACAAGTCCAATAAGTCCCCAAAGCATATGAATTTTACCTTTTTTAACGCCCTCTTCATTTGAAGATTTTTTATTAAGAATAAACATAAAAACTCCCCATAAAAACCAAGTAAAAGCAAAAGCTGAAAGTAAATAAATAGCCGGATTTATGATTTCTGAAAGTAAAACATTTACTGTATTATCTATTATTTCCATATATAATATTATTTATAAAAAATTATATCACAAAATAAAAAATACTATTAATATAGTATTTTTTATTTGATAATCTTTTTTATTAAATTAATTTATCTAGGTACTGACGGTGCATAAACTTCAACATTTGGATTTATACCAATAGCATCACCGAAGAATGCAATTATCCCCCATAAACATACCATAATAAATATAGCAATAAGTGCATACATCATACCCCCTAATGCTTTTTGCTTATCTTTTGGCTCTGATTTACCAGCAATAACATATCTTATAAGATAAAAGAAAAATACTACAACAGCCAATGTTAATAAAAGCTGAGGTAACCAAGAAACAATTTGTCTTGATTGTTGAATTAAACTAGCAAACAAACTAAGATCAACTTGTTGAGAGCCAATTTGTCTTTGATTTTGTCCTGTAACATACGCAGGGTTACTACCAACTTGCCCAGTATTTCCTGTGTTTGCTGCCTGACACCTTGGTTGGCCGTTTACATTTACTAATATATATCCAGTCGGACAAGAGACCGCTCCATTCCCTCCAGTTGCTCCATTCCCTCCAGTTGCCCCAGTCCCTACAGAACCAGTAACATATCTAGCACATTGATTAGTGTTGTTGCCATTTGCATCTTTTACATATTCCACACAAACTGAACCAGAAAGCTGACCACTTTGTGCGAAAGTGCTTGTAAATGAAAATAGGAAAGCAAAAACTATTACCAAGATAACAAAATTTTTCTTAATAAAATTTTTCATAATTTTTATATAAATAAAATAAATTTAAGATTATCGACTAATATAACCTATAAAAGAATTATATCATTAAAAAATAAAGGGCAAGACAATTATACACAAAATCGACCCAAAAGGTCGGTTTTAAACTCTCTCTAAGATAGATAATTTTCAATTAAAGTCAAAAATACAAATAAAAATAGCCGCCAACTCGACACAATCTTATATCAAAAACGTTGATATCGTCATGTGTTTTTGTCATATGACGATATGTTATTTTAAATAATTTTGTATGAATTAGCAGCTATCTAAAGCTTTCCTATTTCTTTTTTTTAGTTTTGTCTCCTTCAGTACTCAAAAGTACTGCAAAGACAAACCAAATGACTAAAATCATAATCCCCAATCTGAATATTCCATTCCATGGAATATGATTGAGAAAATGATTAAAGAAATTTTTAATGCCTCCAAACTGGAATCTTCCGGAGAACATAGAAAGAAAAAAAATAGCTAAAAGAAATAAGAAAAACCCTACACCAACATAAAGCTCTTTTATAGCTTCTTTTGGTGTGATTTCGTTATTCTTTTTTTTGTCTGGCACTTTTTAAAATTTTAAAGTTAAGACTTTTTCTCTTCCTTCTTTTCCTCCTTTGCAGGTTTAGAAGATTTGAGAATACTAACGTAGACAATACCTGAGAGAGGAACTCCCAGAATAAGTATAGCTACTACTGTAGCCAACATATTGCCTCCTTTTTGGAGGATGGTGTAAATAATACCTCCACCTACCACCGTCATAAAAAGCACACCTATGACAGCGGTGGTAAACATCCCCTTAACTTGCTGTAGGTTGTCTTTGTTTAAATCACTACTCATCTCATAAAATATTTTAAAGCTTTAAAAAATAAGAAAACCGCCCTCCGAATAGGTATTCACCTCAATACAAAGAACGGGTTGATATCTTATGTAGTATACACAATTAAAAGTTTTTGTCAAGTAGAAAATACCCTTTATTCAGTATATTAATTAATTATTTAGTTATACAAACTCCTGTCACTCCAATATTAGCCATCTGAATTACTCCTGACTTTGTCATACAGCTAGCATTTAATCCACAAGCATTAGCATTTGTACAGGTTTGACATGATTTTGGAGCAGCAATAATAGATTTTAATTTGTCCCAAGTATTATCTCCAATTTTACCATCTGCAATTAACCCATTTACTCTTTGAAATTCTTCTACATATTGAGAATCCAGTCCTTCATCATAAGAATAACCAAAACTTCCCAAATTAGACGGTACACAATTGTACCTTTTTAAAGCATTAAATAATTCATTTTCAGTTGCTGGAGCTAAAATATCTCCAGGGACAATATAATCTCTACCTTTAGTTGTTTTTTCTGTGGTAGGATTCCCTTGACAAGTTCCAGGACTACCTTCTTCTACTGTACCACCATTTCCATTTCTACAAAATAATCCATTTACACATTGTGATGTTTTTCCTTTTAAACCTACACATTCTTCCCCGAGTTTTTTAACGCCTACATTTGATTCCTTAAAGCCATCGCCTGACGATGTTCCATTATTTTGTTTTAAAGGATTAGTATCTGGTCGACTATAACTCGATGTATCAAGTGCTGCAAATTTCACAGGCTGAATTTTAATTTCATTACTCTCTACATCTAGCAATCCTTGAGCAAGTTTTATGATTCCCCAAACAGAGACCATCACAAATAAAGCAATGAGTCCCCACATCATAAACTCTTTACCTTTTTTGAGGTCATTACCATCTTTTCCTGTTGCTCTTCCCCAAATAAACATAACGACACCATAAAAGAAAACTACAAAAGCAGCAGTCATTAAAAGTGTACTTACACTAGTTAAAATATTATTCGTAATATTATCTGCTGTTTCTTTAATATTTTGACTTGCAACTTTTGCATTATCTTGAGCAAGAGATAAATTTAAATTTAAAAGTAAAATAAAAAGAAAAATAGAAATTGATTTTATTACTTTTTTGAAATTATTTATTTCCATATTTTTATTTATTTTAAATTATTAAGGTAATATTGTACATTTACCATTTGACCCCGCTACTTGTGTTGAGCTTTTACAATAATATCCTTCTGTACACTCAGTATTACTATTACCTCCTGCAAGGACTGTGCAAGTAGCGCCTGGTGCTTTTTTATTGTTTGATGATGTATTAGCATCTGAAGCAAGTTTACATGTTCCTTGTTTATTACCTCTTAATTCTATCCTATTTTCATCCTGACATGATAGTCCTTCACCGCACATATTTTGCTCTGATACTAAACTAGCCAGACATCTTTCCCCTTTTTGAATACCTATAGGTTTACAGATTCCTTCTCCTGAAGATAGTGGTCCGCCTGTGACTTTATCTCTACAACTCAAACCTATATCACATATAAAACCCTGTGTTGTAGCTCCAGCAGTGCAAGCCTCTCCAGCAGGTATATTAATACTCTCAGTATCTCCTACTACAATAGTAACTTTTGGTTTATCCTTAAATGTCCCGGTGACTCCACCTTGAGCTGGAGTATCTGATTTTACAGTGTCACAAGATCCATTTGTACAAATCCTTGGAAGATTTATACTATTATCTCCTTTAATACCTAAAATTCCTTGTGCCATTTCTATAATTCCCCAAACAGTCACAAATACAAATAACGCCCCCAAACCCCACATCATTCCTTTTTTGTCTCTTGCTAATTCTTTATCATTACCGCGAGCTCTATCATAAATAAATCTGACCAATCCCCACAAAAAAGCAGCTAAAGATAAACCACCAAAAAGAGCTATTAAATT